>JBEBCV010000361.1:0-8593 GCA_041157505.1 Chloroflexota bacterium
GGCGTGCGGCTTGTATTCGATAGAAAAACCAGCTACCATGAGACTAGAGATTGTTTCGTATCGCAACCAAGAGAGTACGTATGAAAGATAAATGGATCGACCTGGTGGCTGGAATTTCACCCGAAATTTTGTCGGCGATGGCAAGTTTTATCCTGCCGGGGGCAGCGACTTTATTACGGGAGCTCTTTCCCTGCCTTATGCATTTTGATTGGAACTCAGAGGGCTGGTTCATGGGCGTTTTTGCCATTATGGCGTATGGGTTGGGAAAACTGGCACGCATAAGCGTAGGGTCAGAGAGCAAAGATGACTCCAAAGAAGACACACAGAAAAGACCTGATATCCATGTCCACCTGATTGCAGGGATCATTGGTTTGACAGTGGGGCTTGTTCCCACTCTTTTATTTAGTAATTCATGTTTCTGAGATTTGCAATTCAAAACCACGAGCGATAAAGGATAAAAGACCACTGAGGCGAAAACCTCAGTGGTCTTTTATCAGACTGACGTCATTCATCAATTACTGAACTGTTTCAACGCCTCCCAGCCAGCCAATCTTCTATTCGTTTCATCATATACACGCCACTTCAGGCATTTCAAACTGGAGGCGATCGTCAACGGCTGGATGTGAAAAACAGGGTTCTCTTTATAGGCCTTCGCAAGGTTGTAATTGGGGATCTTCGCGCCCAGATGGTGGATGTGATGGAAACCGATGTTCCCGCTGAACCACTGCAAGATGGCAGGCAGTTTATAAAAGGAACTGCCTTGCAAGCTGGCTTTGAAGTAATTCCACTGGCTGTGGCGCTCCCAATACACTCCCTCGAAATTATGCTGAACATAGAACAGCCATACCCCCGCACCTGTACCAAAGAAGAGCACCAGTAATTGCGTGATCAAGTAGGCCTTCCACCCGAAGGCAAACCCCATCACTGGAATGATGATCGCCAGGGCAAGATTGGTCCACCACACGCTGGCGATCTCGCGTTTGCCCTGCCTGGGTGGGATCCGCTCACCGATGACGAAGACCAGGGTCGGTCCGATCAGGAACATGGCAAAGGGATTGCGCATTACGCGATAACCCAATCTCTTCCACCAGGGTGAGGCGAGATATTCCTGCACTGTCATCGTGTACACATCGCCCACACCGCGCCGATCCAGGTCACCGCTGGTGGCATGGTGGATGGCGTGCTCATGTTTCCAGCGTTGGTAGGGGGTAAATGCTAAAAGCCCGGTAAACACCCCTACGATGTCGTTCGCCCGCTGTGATCTAAAGAAGGAACCGTGTCCACAGTCGTGGAAGATGATAAAGGTTCGGACCATGAATCCCGCCGTGAGGATCGAAAGAGGCAGGGTCAACCAAAGAGAAACATCCACGCTGCGCATTGTGAAATAGAACAACGCGAAGAATGGGATCAATGTATTGATGAGTTGCCAGATGCTTAGACGCAGGTCAGGTATGGAATAAGCAGAAACGATCTTCTGCCAGGAGACTTTCCCCCCTAAGTCAGTTGTTACGTTCATTGGAACTCCTTCCTATTTCATTGTACAGCGCGCGTTATTGCGCAATATTAAAAGCAGAAAAGTACATCTCAAAAGGGTGATATGTGAAGTGGCATGCAGGTGAGGAACGGCACTTACTGCCAACACCCACCCATGCTATCGTCAATTTGCACGCATCCTTTTGCAAGGAGAGTCTATGTTTCGCGATTTTGAAGAAGCGCAAAAATTCGTAGCTGAGCAAGGCATCCAAACCATCGACCTCAAGTTCTGCGACCTATGGGGGCGCTGGCATCACCTTACCATTCCCGCCAGTCAATTCGAGCCAAAATTAATGGAAGAAGGGATCGGCTTCGACGGTTCTTCCGTTGGATTGAAATCTGTCAAAGCCGGAGACATGGTTCTCGTCCCAGACTTGAACGCCTCTTTCCTCGACCCGTTCTGGGAGACGCCAACCCTGAGTTTTATCTGCCGCACACTTGAAGCCGACACCCTCGAGATCTTCACCAACGATCCGCGCAATATCGCCATCCGCGCCGAAGAATATATGCGCTCAACTGGCATTGCCGATGAAAGCCGCTGGGGACCTGAGTTCGAGTTCTATATCTTTGATCGTGTCAGCTTCGAGAATGGAGTCAACCGCTCTGGCTACACCATCGAAAGCGCCGAAGCCGATTGGAACAGCCACGCGGGCGGGCACGGACATTACATCCCCTTGCATGGCGGTTATCATGCCATTCCACCGAAAGACCAGTTATACAAGGTCCGTACCCGTATGATGGCGCATTTGGAAAAGCTGGGGGTACCCGTCAAATACCATCACCACGAGGTGGGCGGACCCGGTCAATGTGAGATCGAAACGCCCATGATGAGCCTTCTGCAAGCCGGTGATGCGACCATGATCATCAAGTACATCACCAAGATGACCGCGCACGAGAATGGTCAGACCGCCACCTTCATGCCCAAACCGCTCTTCGGTGAAGCAGGCAGCGGCATGCACTTTCATCAACATCTGTTCAAAGAAAAACAGAACGCCTTCTACGACCCGAACGGCTACGGCTGCTTAAGCAAAACAGGTTTGTATTACATCGGCGGCTTGCTCAAACATGGTCCAGCTTTGCTCGCCCTTACGAACCCATCCACCAATTCCTATCGCCGTTTGGTGCCGGGGTATGAAGCGCCGGTCAACGCCTTCTTCTCACTTGGCAATCGTAGTGCCGCGGTGCGCATTCCGAAATACGCCACCCAACCCGAAACCGCCCGCATGGAATTCCGTCCGCCCGATGCGACCGGCAACGTGTATCTCATGCTGGCCGCACAATTAATGGCAGGTTTGGATGGGATCCAGAATCAGATCGACCCGACAGAAGCAGGCTTCGGTCCGTTCGATGCGAACATCTTCTCATGGACTGACGAGCAGCGCGCCAGGATCAAGCCGTTACCTGCATCCCTCAATGAAGCTTTATCTGCCCTTGAAGCCGATCATGCCTTCCTCACTGCGGGGGAGGTCTTTAGCGAAGAGATGCTCCAACAATGGGTCGATTACAAACGACAAAGTGAATACTTCGCTGTTCGCAACCGTCCGCATCCATTCGAAATGAGCTTGTACTTCGATGTATAGTTCAACAAAAAAGAACTCACCTGTGAAGGTGAGTTCTTTTTTGTTTATTTCCTTGCCCTGGCGGGGAACCAACGCCGCAAAGCTTTGATGCGAAAGAGGATTGCGATCACCACAAGCAATCCTCCCAAGACCAGGATCATGAACGGCAATACCGAGAACATGGCATCTGAGACAATGCCATACTTCAGGAAGATATCTGCCAGGTCTACGCCAAGGTCTGCCTGCCAGATGAAGAGGAACGACACAACACCGATCCCCAAAAAGAGAAAGAGCGGTGAAGAAAAAAGTCCGCGCCGTTCGGTGAGGGCTTGCACCATGAAATAAAGAAGCCAGCCAGAAAGCACCATGCAAAGCAATTGAAAGAAGATGATCTGAAGCACCCGCATGGTTTCGTACTCCACGATCAAACGGATGTTGAGGTTCGTCAGCTCCAGCATGTATGAGAAGAAGGAGCCAAGGTTCACCATGCCCATGATGATCAGAAAATCCACCAACACGATGACGATGTTGGGCATGGCAGCTTGTCCGCTGCTGGTGGGGCGGACGCCCAACGCCTTGAGCATTTTCTCGGGCTGAGGCAAAAGCTGGGCGATCGCTTCGAGGTTGCGCACTCCCTTGCGGAAGTCGATCCACTGCATCTTTGAAAGTTTTTCCGGCAGTTTCACTCGTTGAATGAGAATGGGATAGACCACCTGCGTTTCGGGGTCTGCCTCTGTATCCATTTTGAAGCGGGAGAGCAGCACCAACACTTCTTCAGCAGAAGCGATCCCTTCTGCCGGGCTGTGCCCATATTTTTTTAGTTCGGCTGCAAGGTCATGCGCAATGATGGCATCTTGCGGGGCATGGTCCATGTAATAGCGCACGGTCTTGGGCTGCAAAATATTGGGGTGATAGATGTTGGCAAATTTCGGAATGCTTGCCTCGGGTCTGCCCCAACGCTGCATGGCGGGTGAACGCAAAAGCAGCAGCAACACAATGGAATTAATGGGGATCAGAAAGATCTGCAGGTAAAGCGTGAGCAGACCTAAATTGTAGAGCGAGAACATGTTGGTGTAATCAAAATCTGCTTCCCCGGTAAAGCCGAACTCCATTGCCAAACCCAGGCTGAAGAAAAGCGCCACAGTTAAGGTCCACAAGGCGGTTTGCGCCTGTGAAAGATTGAAGTTGCGTTTGAAGATGCGCACCGGCAGCGGGATCAATACCCAGGGGATCAGCACCGTCCAAAACGCGAAGATGGAATAGATGGCGGTAATGATGCTGAAAATGCCGGCAGCCCAAACCACAGCAGGCGCTTTGAACCCCGATTGCGGTGCCGGGGTTTTCGGCGGGGTGGGTGCTTCAATTTGTTGAAGCAGTTTTTTTACTGCGGGCGCAAAAGCACCTCGAAAATCCACCCATTCGAGCCCTGCCAGTTCTGGCGGCAGCGGCACAGCTTGAAAGACCAATAAAATAATGCGCTTCTTGTTCTCAAGAAAATGCCGCCATTCTATTTCCACACTGCGTGATGAAGCCGACTCAGGAGAAACCACCAGAAGAAGCAAGTCTGCTTCTTGAAGCCCTTTATCGATCTGCTCCGCCCATGGGCGCCCTGGCACAAGGTTGAGGTAATCCATCCATAAATTGAAACCTTGTTTTTGCAACTTGTGAGCAAGGTCATCTACAAAACCAATACATTGCCGCGAATAACTTATAAAGAGGTTGGGCATGGAATAAGTCTCCGCATAAATTATAAGCAAATTACCCCCGAATTTATATGGGAAACATCTCGCAATGATGGACGTTGTGATGTAGAGCGAAAGCCTTACCCGGGCGATGGAGCGTGCATCAATTCATCTGCTTCTGCGATAAAACGTTGATACTCATCCAGCGCGGAGGATTGGGTGAAACGCCGTATTTCATTGATGGATTCAAGATGATCATAAAGCGTGTTGACAACGTTTTGATCCAACCGATTCTGCGAAACAGCTTCGGACAAAACGCCGAACGCCTCTTTCCCGCTCATGCCTGTTCGGTAGGGGCGATCTTCGGTCAACGCTGTGAAGATGTCTGCCACTGAGACGATCCGCGACCCCAGCGGAAGTTCATTCTCCACCAGGTGGAATGGATAGCCATGTCCATCCATGCGTTCGTGATGGTAAGCGCCCCAAATGCGGATCAGGTCTAACACTTTGAGCGGTTCCAACAAATGGAAGGTGTAATAGGTATGCCGCCGGATCACGGCATACTCTTCTTTGGTCAGTTTGCCTGGCTTTTCCAATATCTCTGCGGGCACAGCCAGCTTGCCGAGGTCATGCAGCAGACCAGCAAGGTGGATCATGCGTTGGTCGGCGGGGGAAAAGCCGCAGTGGGCAGAGAGAGCTTGGGCAACTGCGGCAACTCCGGCAGAGTGTGAGGCGGTGAACTGCGAGCGGAAGTCTATGATGCGGCGGAAGAGATTCGTCAGCCCAAGGAAATCATCCTCGCTGATCTTCAGATCTTTCCATTTCATGCGGCGGTCTAACACGTTGAGATGCTGTAGATAGACCGCATCCAACCAGAAGGCTTCTTTTTCGGCAAGGGCTTCGAATGCCTGCACTTGCTCAGGGATAAATCGGTCGCCTGTCTGTGCACGCACTTTTTCGAGAATGGCATCCACTTGTTCCAGAATGTCTTTGTTGACATCAAGCAGCACGGCGATCCGGTCTGCAAGCTGCAGAAGGTGACTGGCTCGCGGCACGTGTACGCCATCGAATACGGCGCCTTCTCCGTGCTTCCATGGCACGTGATGAAAGCGGACAATATCGGCAGAGGCTTGGAATGGCGGGAATGTTTTGAGAAGCAGATAGCCCATCACGGCATGGCCATATGGGTCTTGATATTCGAAGTCGAGCGCAACCAGGCGGTCTTTGCGGGTAAGCCCGCCAACATCATGCAAAGCGGCAGCGATCACCAGGTCATGCAGTTCCTGCTCAGGAAGTTTCATTTGCATTCCCAAGCCATAAGCGATCTGCGCTGTCCGTTTGTGGTGGTCTGCCACCAGCGGGCTGACAAGGTCGACTGCCTGTGAAAGGCATAGCACAAGATCGAAAACAGGTATGACAAGCGGGGTTTTAGATGCCATGATATTTTCCTTGCTCAATATCATTATGGCTTAAAAGTGGGTCAAAACAAATACAGGTTTTCAGGTAGTGGGAATTAACCTTCGTTGTCGCGCATGTAGCCCAAGGTGGTTTGTAATGTCTGATGCGCCCAAGCGGCGGCACGGCTCACATCGGGATGCGGGTCTTGCGCGGTCTGCTCGAGCGGGGTCAACGCTGAAGGGTCGGTGTACCAGACCAAACTTAAGGAAGAGGCGATGCGCACGAGAGGAGAGTCCGCTTTGAGGAGGTCGATCAGCAATTTGACGCGTTCCACTTTCGCGTCGCGCGCATCCGCGAACATGGCGCCCATGCCCCAGGTCTGCCCGGCGATCTTTTCGATGGCGTCCGGCGGAAGGTTGAACTGCGAGCCCACCTCGCGGATCTGGGTTTCCATGTTGGCAAGCATGGTATTCAAGTCTGCCACTTGTTGGTTGTTGAGAATGCTCATGCCTTCGGCAAGCCCTAACACTGCGCCGCCCATGTTCAAGTTGAACTTATCACTTACAGGGAATGCGCTTGCGAGCATCGGCTTGATACCGCTCATGGTTTGTACTGCGTCTGTGATGGCGCGATACAACATGGTGTGCTGCCGATATAGCGCGGTTTCGGTCAGCATATCGAGCAGTTGTGGCAGCACTTGCAGGGCTTTGAGTTCTCCGAGCGCTTGAATGATGGAGACTTGCGTCATCATGTCGCTCGTTGGCAATTGAGCAAGCAACGCTTCTGCGGCGTTGGCATCTCCCGATGCACCCATAGCCTGAATGACTTTGCTTTTCATGTACACATCAGGGCTGTTGACATGCGGCAGAAGCAGCCCGATCAACCCTTCGGCTTTGGCAGCGATGAGCAGGTCGATCATGTATGGGTTGGGGTTTTGCTTGAAGGCTTCGACCAATTGCGGCGCGGCTTTGCGCCCGTATTTCTTTAGCGCTCCCAATGCGGCTGCGCCCACATGCAATTTGTCTTTGCGAAGAAAGGCTTCGAGCAGCACAGGGATGGAGGATGGGTCTTTGATGCGTCCCAGCCCCACTGCCGCCCGTTCGCGGACCGTTGCCACACGGTCTTGCAACGCCTCTGTCAACGGGACGAGGGCTTCTGGTGATTTGAGCGCTCCCAACGCCTGAGCCGCATTCCGCCGCACCTTCCAATCGGGGTCTTTCAGATCGGGGATGAGCAATGCCACCGCACGCGGGTCTTTGCTCTGACCAAGCAAGCGTGCTGCATCACAGCGCTTGGTCCAATCGGAGCCGTGCAAGTCAGCGGCTAAGGTTTCAAATGGGATCGTCTCATTGGGCATGTAGAACTCCTATCAATAAAAAGCGATTATGCCATACGATTTTTTAGAAACAGATTGCAAGTTGAAAAAACAGTCCTACAGTGGGGGCTGATATTTTTTAGGAGATATGTAATTTTGTGTTGGGGCGCTGATGAACGCTGAAAACGCTGATTAGGTTTGATCTTTAAATGATCTGCGTTTTTTTGCGTCTAAAAATAAACACACCCCGGAAATACCGAGGTGTGTCCTTTGAGCGAATTTTTACTGCAAGGGAATATTGAACGTGGTTACGCTGCCGTTGACGTTCACTTCATACGTCCCTTCGGGCAGGTTGACGGTGTTCAACGGCAGTTCCAGGCGGATCTTCAATGGGTCGTTGTTGCATTCGGTTTGTGCCGGGAGCTCAGCGATCAGACGCACGAAGAAGGTATTTCCATCGCGTTTGACCTGCACTTCACCGAGCTGACCACAACTCTTGGGCAATTCTGCCCTCACCACCGCATGGACCGGGATGGGCGAACCCACACCAACCACGATGCTCACTTCGCTGACGGCGACATCATCCATGTAGTTGGGCATTTCTGCGGTGCGCAGATCCCCCGTAGATTCGCTATCGGTCACCGAGAACGGTGCGCGGACTCCGTTCACGTCCACTTCGTATTCGCCCACGGGCAGGTCCGCGATGTTGAGCGGGACGGTCACACGCTGAGGCAGGGTATCTTGTACACAACCTTCAGCATCTGCAGCAAGTGTGCCCAAGGTGATGAAGAAGACAGCACCATCTTGAATCGTGCGGACGTGTTCAAGTTGGGCGCAAGTATCCGGTAAGTTGTAATTGATCACTGCATTGGCAACATGGCGTTTTCTGGTCCGATCTCAACGGTGACATCTACAATGTCAACAGGTTGGTAGCCGGTCGTGTCTGTACCGCCCACTGAGGCAGGTTCGCCTTCTTCTACAACGGCGGGTTGGGTTTCCACAACAGGTTCAAGCGGTTCACCCGATGAACTTGTGATGATAGGCGAACAAGCGCTCAGTGCTAAAATCGCCATCAAGGACAATAAAGTTAAGATTTTGGTGTATTT
>JBEBCV010000362.1:0-5288 GCA_041157505.1 Chloroflexota bacterium
GGCTCCACACCTGTAGCGGATGTAACAACCGAAAGCCACGATCCTGACCCAGGGATCTCTCCACGCGGAGTAGGGAAGGTGCGGTCGGTATTCGTTGTGTAGAATGGACGACCCGCCCGTACGAGCAAAGTTGCTTCGGCAACTTTCTGGAAGTTAATGCCACGGTCAATGCCCATGACAACAGCTTCGGCTTGAGGCGCATCTTCCACACTGACAACTTCAAAACCTTTTTCCTCCAACGCCACACGGATGCCGTTCTCACCGATCATGAAGATCTTCATCCCGCGTGGGTGCCGCTGTGCAAGCATAAATGCGATGCCCAACGCAGAGGTAACAACTTGTTCCGCCTCCACGTCCACACCGAGTTCGGCAAGCTTTTGCTGATAATCTTCGGGGGTCTTCGTCACGTTATTGGTAGCGAAAACAAATTTCAACCCGCGCTCACGGATTCTTTTGAATGTAGCGGGCAGGTCACCAATGGGGGCGTCGCCTTTCCAGATCACGCCGTCCATATCGAGAATAAGTGCTTTGATATTTGAAGGAATCATACATTTTCCAATTTAAGATTTTTACGAATTACGCTTCACATATTGCAAAGTTCGCAGCGGGCATTATACCTATAAATAAAAGACCCCTAAGATTTCTCCTCGGGGTCTACAACTATCTTACCAATCTTTACTTGAAAGCTTTTTCCGGCATCTCAATGATCTGGTCAACCAAGCCGTAATCAACAGCCTGTTGAGCATCGAGATAGTAATCGCGGTCGAGGTCGCGTTCGATCACTTCCAACGGCTGCCCCGTGTTCTTTGCCATAATGCCATTGAGCAGGCTCTTCAAGCGCAGGATCTGCTTTGCCTGAATTTCGATATCCGTCGCCTGACCCTGGGCACCACCAAGAGGCTGGTGCATGTGGACAGTTGCGTGGGGCAGGGCGTAGCGTCGACCCTTGGTTCCAGCAGCCAGCAACACGGTCCCGAACGAGGCGGTTACGCCCACGGCAACAGTGCTGATCGGGTTCGAGATGATCTGCATCGTGTCATAGATCGCAAGCCCCGCATAGATCACACCACCGGGCGAATTGATGTACATGCGGATTTCTTTTTCGGGATCTTCATGATTAAGGTACAAAAGCTGGGCAACGATCACATTTGCGACCTGGTCGTCGATGGGCGTGCCAAGAAAGATGATGTTGTTGCGCAGGAGCAGCGAATAAATATCATAAGCGCGTTCGCCGCGACCTGTATTTTCAACTACCATTGGAACAACGTTCTTGAAATCTGGGATCATGTTCGGTCTCCTTTATTCGACCAATGTTACCGAGCGACTATTGGATTTTTATTAGAGTTTGATAGACGATATACAAATGCGCCGCATCCGATTGGTTGAACTAATTCTACCCGATGGACGCGGCGCACGCTTCATACTTGGACCTAAGCCTGCCAGCCTTCGAAAAGCCTTCGCTTACTCTGCAGCTTTTTCTTCGCCAGCCTCTACCGGAGCAGACTCAGCGGCTGCTTCAGCGGCTTTCTTTGCTTCAGCTTCGCGTTCTTCAAAAGGCTTGTAATTGCCAGTAGCAATGCTCTTCAGCATATCGAGCGCTTTGCGGGTCATTACACGGCTGGCAGCATCCATTGCAATGGCTTGGCTCAACTCGCGCTGACCCTTCTTGCCGCCGCGGATCTTGTTGAAGTCCATCCCTTGCATTGCGAGGTTGTTGATGGCATTCATGTATTCAGCATTCAGGGCATCATCATCGACCTGGATCTGTTCCTTGCGCACGATCTCGTCTAGGATCAAGCCACGCTCGAGGCGTTTCTTTGCTACAGGGTTCACATCTGTTTCAATGAATTGCTCGCGAGTGGTATTGCGGACCTTGAAATAAGTATCGAGGTCCATACCCTGTTGGGCGAGGCGCTGAGAGAGGTCTTGGAGGACATGCTCGCCTTCGTGTTCGAGAGTGTGTTCGTGATACTTGAGGGTCGCACCTTCTTTGACCTTTTCGATCAGATCTACAAAATATTTGTCATCATATTCGTTCTGGGAGCGGGTTTCAACATCTTTCTTCACTGCTTCCATCAACGCATCGACAGTTTCGCCTGCACCGGTCATCTTGGCGAATTCATCGTTGATCTCAGGCAGGGTCACGCCGCGCACAGTTTTGATGGTAGCCATGATTTCCACATCTTTGCCTTGCAGTTCTTCCACATCCCAATCCTTCGGGAAGGCGTGCTTGATGGTTTTGCTTTCACCAGCCTTCAAACCGATCAGTTCTTTGGCAAAGCCGTTGTATGGCCATTCCGTGTCACGATCTTCGCTGCGAACGAAAGTTGCAAAGCCAGTGCGGTTAAGTTCTGAGGTTTCTGAAGTGACATCGAGAAGTACGTAGTCTCCAGATTCGATGGCGCGTTCCACGGTCTCGGTGGAGGCATACATCTGGCGCAGATCTTCAAGAGCCGCATCGATATCTTTCTGTTCGGGTGCTTTCCACTCATAAGACATGCGAACCGAGGTGTAATCACCGAGTTCGATCTCCGGTGCAAGCGGCACACTGAAAAGGAACTTGGGTGGGTCCATACTTTCTATGTTTTCCAGGCTGCCAGAAGCGCCGGGATTCACTCCCGCTTCGGTCAGGATGTTGGAATATTCGGCATCGATGAACAGGTCAATGGCTTGTTCGGTAATGGCTGCTTCGCCATAAGTACGCGCCACGATGTGGTACGGGGCTTTGCCGGGGCGAAAACCGGCGATGTTACCGCGCTGAGAGATCTTGCTCGCTGCGCGTTTCTTGTATTCCATCATTTTCTCAGGGTCAACTTCAACGACCAACTTTACTGAGTGATTGTCTTGGTATTGCTTTTCGATGTTCAAAGGTTCCTCCAAAGACCGATAAGGTCTGAATATTAGTTTGGTGGGGATGGAGGGGGTCGAACCCTCACGCCTTGCGGCACATGATCCTAAGTCATGCCTGTCTGCCAGTTCCAGCACATCCCCGGTTTTATGCGCTTACAGGCGGGCGCAATTATACCGTAGGGAATGCCCGAATCGCTATTTTTTCTGACGTTTCTTTTTAAGAGAATGTTACAAGCCTGGGTTGTGTTTTACGCTCAAATTTGGAGTGGTTCTTGCTGAATATTTGTGAAACTTTTCCTACCCCAAAAATGATTGCAGGTATAATAGCGCGCATACTTCTTTGGAGAGAGAGTACATTTATTATGCCCGTTTCCTCAGGCATTCCTGCCCCTGCTTTTGAATTACTTGATGATACAAATACCATGCGTAAACTTTCTGATTATCGCGGAAAGAATGTTGTTCTTTACTTTTATCCGAAGGATGATACGCCCGGTTGTACAAAGGAAGCATGTAACTTTCGTGATGATTACTCTGCCTATGAAAGGGCAGGGGTGGTGATCCTCGGCGTCAGCCCAGACTCTGTCGAATCACATGTGAAGTTTAAGAAAAAGTTCCAGCTTCAGTTCCCATTGCTTGCCGATGAAGAACACAAAGTCTGTGATCTTTATGGTGTATGGGGCCCGAAAAAGTTTATGGGTAAATCATATGAAGGCGTTCTTCGCACAACGTTCTTGATCGACGCAGAAGGTAACATCAAGAAGGTGTATGAAGATGTTCGCCCGGCAGAGCACAGCCATGAATTGCTTGCCGAACTGGGCTTGGCTTAACCGCTGCGTATCAGAATAGCGGAAGTTGTGTTATAGCAATACAGATTGCCGACGGTATCCCAAACCCCGTCGGCATGATTTGTGAATTTTCAAAGTGATTGCAGGATAAGAATAGTTGTGCAGTTGAACAAGAAATAGTGACAACTCAAAGGGATTTTGTTATAATCGCTGCTTGTGAAAATTGAGACAATTCGTACGGAATTTGTCCAATTTCAGTTAATCATCGGGGCTCGTGCCCCGTTCAATCTTTTCAGGAGAGAGAGTCTATGGGCCATTTTGTAATTGTGGGGATCTTGGTCATTGTCATGACCGTTCTCACGTATTTCGGTCTTGATGCTGCGGGACTTGCAACCCAAATGCATCCTGTGGCGGCAAGCGCGCAAGCCGCTCCCATTGATCAGTTATGGCATTGGGAAGTGATGGTGGTTTCCTTTCTATTTGCTCTGATCGTTGTACCGATGATCTATAGCCTGGTGGTTTTCCGCCAGAAGAAAGGGGAGCTGAAGGATGGCGAGCACATGGAGGGCAACGCCACCCTTGAGATCGCCTGGACCGTCGTGCCCCTCATCATTGTTGTGATCTTTGCGTATTTGGGTGCTTATTCCCTCGGAGAAGTCCGCCGGGTAGATCCAAATGCTTTGGTCATTAATGTCAAAGCGCAGCAATTTACCTGGACGTTCGAATATCCCGAATATGGGTTCATCAGTACCGAGCTTTATCTCCCGATGGATCAGCAGGTTGTGCTGAAGATGGAATCTGCGGATGTCATCCACTCGTTCTGGGTGCCTGAATTCCGCGTCAAGCAAGACGTTGTGCCTGGTCGCGTGACCGAATATCGCATTACGCCGACACTTGAAGGTCGCTACAAGGTGCGCTGTGCAGAGCTTTGTGGTACCTCCCATGCGTACATGGAAAATCCGGTCGTGGTTGTTTCGTCAGATGCGTACAATGTTTGGATTGCCGAACAGGTCAAAATTGCGGAAGAGTCGAAGACTCCTGAAGGTCAAGGTAAAGTCCTCGCTACCAAGTATGGTTGTGTTGGATGTCACTCTGCCGATGGTTCTCCGCTAACAGGTCCCACCTGGTTCAATCTTTATGGATCCACGGTCAATCTTGCGGACGGTACTTCCGTCACCGCCGATGATGCGTTCATTACTCAATCCATTCGTGAACCGAACGCGACTATTGTGGAAGGTTTCCCGTCTCCGTCAGTTATGCCTCCATACGCATTGACCGACGAGGAGATTTCAAACCTCATTGCGTACATTAAGACCTTGAAATAAGAAGGATTAGATATTATGAAGGGATTCTTTTCTAGCGCTCTTGCGCGCGGCTTGTTCTGGCAATTGATCGGCACCCTTGTTGGTGCCGGGCTTGTGACAGGCATTCGTGCGTTGATGGGCTTAAGCGCCACCGATACATTTTTCTTCACCGAACCCGCCTGGGTTTTGGGTGGATTCATCGGTGCTTTGTCCTTCCTTGTTGGCTCCGGTGTAACTGGTGACTGGATCAAGTGGGCGCGCGGCATCGATACGCCGGATCACCACGAAGACCACCACACCGGTTGGGAAAAATTCGTCAACGTTTCGCTCGACCACAAAGTGATCGGTA
>JBEBCV010000363.1:0-4456 GCA_041157505.1 Chloroflexota bacterium
GTCTTAGCTTCTCCCCTTCAGGGGAGACGGGAGAGGGGTTTTTATCGTAGAATCCCGCCATGTCAGTCAAGAACATCGTCACGAATCAAAAAGTCACCAAAGAAAAACTTCAACGCGCCAAAGAACTCCGCCGCGAGATGACTCCCGCCGAGAAAATCTTGTGGGAAGAATTGCGGGCGAATAAGCTGGGAGTCCACTTTCGGAGGCAGCAGGTCATCCAGGGATTTATTGTCGATTTCTACTGTCACCAGGCGGGGCTGGTTGTGGAGGTCGATGGCGATGTCCACGACTTGCAGAAAGAGGAAGATGAACGGCGAGAGAAGGTATTGTCCGCGCTGGGGTTGAGGGTGGTCAGATTTCGGAATGATGAGGTCGTGAAGAGTCTGTCCGCTGTGGTGGGGAAAATCAAAGCTTATCTGTAAATGCTTTAAATTCTTTTTCTTTTCCCTCTACCTTTGACCAACGCTTGATTTCTTTCATGTCTACTTGCTGGCTTTTTGTCACCAAAATCGCCTGCTCCAAACCTTGCAAGTCGTTCCAGAAATAGAACGCACATAACCTGTCTTTGACACAGTCTGTGGGGGAGAGCACTCGCAATGTCCCTGTGGAGAGCTCGAATTCACTGATCTCTTTCACAGGCTCTTCACCAACAGAGAGGGGTCCATCGGGGAACTCGATGAAGAACGCCGTTTCGGGATGAATGAAATAACGTCCCTGCTCATGAAAGCCAAGTTTGTCCATGACAGCTTTGATCTTGCTACGCTTTGAGAAACTGGTATTGATCAAGTCCAGGTCTTTTGATACATATTTGTTGCTACTATAGAATGAAACCACACTCCCGCCTGAAAGCACAACTTGAATTCCCTCTACTTGCAATGAGTCTTGAACATAGGCTGCCAATTCAACCTGACTCATGTTCTTGATCTTTTTCATAGCGTCTTCCCCTTCGCCCGCGGACGACGTCGATTCATTGTCAACTCTTCCTGTTCTTTGGCAGGGTAAAACGATAACACCTTTTCAAGTAAGGCTTTCAACTCATTCAAGAACGGGTAACGCGGATTGAATTCGTAGGGTCGAGTCCGCCCAATGGAGCGGCTGACAAGGACGCCGCCTTTTTCGAACTTGTCCAATTGCATTTGGATGGGTTTCAAGTCCGTGTTGTAAAAGCTGGCGATCTCACGCGCATACCCTTCTTCGCGTGTGAAGAGGTATAACAAAACCCGCTCCGCATTTTTAGAACCTAGAAGTATTTCGATCATGGGATTCTCCTGACGTCAAATTGACGTTTTACGACGTCTATTTGACGTCATTTTACCACTACAGAAGATTCTTGATGAGAGGATATGTTGAGTGAAATGGGTCTGAGGGTGATTAGGACTTTATGAGTTGAAATTTCCAGAGAAGGTTGCGGCGAAATTGAGGAGGGTGGGACCCCCTCCGCCCTAGCGGGCACCTCCCCCAAATCCGACATTGAGACTTTCAATAATTATCGAGACTTTTTATTGTCGGATTTGGGGGAGGACAGGTGGGGGTCGGAATGATGAGGTCGTGAGAAACTTGTCCGCGGTGGTGGGGAAGATCAGGGAATTCATCCTTCATCCTTCACACTTGCCCAGAACTGCAAGTGCTGGGTAATTCATCCTTGCTCTTCTGGCGGGAGAAGATACTGTTAGAACGAAACTTTCTTATTTGAGAGACTTATTTCGCTCACTATCCAGAACAGCTTTTGCAGGGTTTGATGGGTCGAAGCGCACAAAAACTTTTTTGCCAACCGAATATTTTTGGATCGCCGCATCACCGATAAGGAAATGCCCCCCTGCCTCAAAGCTTGGTCCCGAATTCGGCGTGACCATAAACTCGATCCGCATCGCTTTTGACTTTTTAGTTGAGTAGTACAAATCCAGGTCTTCTACTCTGGTAATGAGTGCTTCTGCTGATTCGCCCGTTTGTTTAAGCGCTTCGTTCCCTTTGGTAATTTTGTTAAATTCCCTCATGCGCATCGCAACATCATGATCTTTATCTCTGTGGTGCAACGTCATTTGCGAAGGATCGTTTGGGTCGTACGTTACCCAAATTTTGGGGTCGGCTATTTCTGCTTCGATTGCATCAAAAACCCCGTAGTGCCCCCCTCCACGCGCACGCGATGAGTAAGAAACTGGTATCCAAAGTTCAAATGTTTGCCTGAAACTCGGTTGCCCCTCAGGCATCACTTCCACTTCATAAACAACCCGGGATCTAGCATTATTCCCTTGCTTTCGATGCTGACCTGTAGCATTAACGGACAAAATAGTTGCCGGGGCTATTTCACCTCTTTCAGCAAGTTCGATTAAGTATTTCTGTTCTTCACTTTCTCTGTGTTCGATATTTTTCCATAATAGCCAATTCAATATGCTTTCTCGAGTAGGAATCACCATAATGAACAGCACTGACATACCAATCAAACATACAAACACAATGCCACCAATAACATAGTTAGGTTCCACTTGAATCTCCTTAAATGCTTTGTATTAGGCACTTTATCTTAAATAAGACACCTACTAAATAAGTGGGTGAATTTTACATCAAGTAATTTTCAAGGTGTTGAGCAAGATGGGGCTGAAGATCGTCAGGTTTCAGAATGATGAGATTGGGAGGGACTTATCCCACGGGGATGCTTCGCAATCCGCGGTGGTGGGGAGAATCAGAACGCAAGTTAAATTTGCTCTATAGCACTTCCCAGTTAACAGTATGCAGCTGACTCACTTTGCCTTGGCTGGGAACCAGCGTCGAATGTCGCTGAAGCCGAACAGGGCTGCTGCACTTAGAAGGAAACCGCCTGCAATATACACGAGGAAGGGGACCATAATGAAGTACCCGCCCGGATCCGTCACGCCGCTTTGAGCATAAAGTGCGTCTATATTATCAACTTGTGCTGCCTGCCAGTAGAACAATACAAATAACAACGCTTGTGAAAAAATCGAACCGCTTATGGAAGCCAGCCAGCCGCGGCGCGCGGTCAACGAGGTGTTCACCAGGTATATCACCCCAAAGATGAGAACCATGGCAATGATATACATGCCAAAATATAGAATACCCGGCACCATGATGGCACCGCCATCAAATGCCCAGAGCTCGATGATGTACGCGACAAATGAGCCAATGTCGAGAAAAGCCATACCCAGTAAAAAATTTACGAAGGCGCTAATGATGCCCGGCATGACGGTCTGTGTGCCGCTGGTGGGGCGCACGCCTAATGCGGTCAACATCTTTGCGGGGTCGGGCAGCAATTGAGCAACTGCATCCATATTGCGCAGCCCTTTACGGAAATCGATCCACTGCACGTGAGAGAGTTTCTCTGAAGGTTGGGCGGTCTGAATCATCACAGGGAAAACCGTCTGTTTTTCTGGATCAGCTTCCGTGTCCGTTTTGAAGCGAGAGACCAACGCGAAGACTGCTTCAGCGGATTTAAGATCCGCGGCGGGGACGTGCCCATATCGGGTCAATCCCTTTGAAATATCCTTCGCCATAACAGAATCCTGCTCAACATGATCGATAAAGAAAGTAACTGGCTTGGGCTTGGGGTTGTTTGGTTTATACGGGTTGGCAAACTTTGGCATATTGGCTTCGGGTTTGCCCCAGCGTTGCATCCCTGCAGTGCGTAACAGGAAGAACGGCAGGAATATGGACAGGAAAAACATCCATTGCATCGCATCGTACAAGAATCTGAAAAATGGGGATAAGGAATAATAAAAATAGCTTAACCCCAATATTGTCTCATTTTGGAATACACCCGTTTCGAACATAAGCAGGACGACCAAAAATAGCGAAACAGGCTGAAACAACAAAATGCTTTGGATCCGTGAGAAGTTGTAGTTGCGTTTGAGCACCTGCCAGGGAAGCGGGATCAAGATCAGCGGGATCAAGATCGTCCAAAACGAATACAGTGACGAAAGGGCGAGAAAAAAAGCAAAGATCACCGTCACCCAAACAATCAAGGGCGCTTTGAAACCGGTTTCAGGTGCGGGTTGCGATTCCTGGATCGGGGAATTCAACTGGCTGATCAGTTCCTTAAGCCCTGCCTCGTAACTGCCGCGAAAATCCACCCATTCGTATTTTTTTAATTCAGGCGGAAGTTTTACCGCTTCGAAAATGGCGAGAATGATGCGCTTGTGCTCATATTCCAATACATGGCGCCATTCCAATTCCACGAACTGCGACGCGATGGAATCTTTGGAAACCACCAATAAGACCACATCTGATTCCCTTAACCCCTTGTCGATCTGCCCTGCCCACGGTGTGCCTGGAATTAAGCGGCGGAAATCCAGCCAAACATTAAACCCTGCCTTTTCCAACCTATAGGTCAGGTCATCTACAAAACCAGTTTCGCGTCGTGAATAACTCATAAAGATGTTTGGCTTCATTCAATGGTCCTTTGGCAGGCGGAATGTATTGCGTTCAAATATTAAACCACACTGCG
>JBEBCV010000364.1:0-2777 GCA_041157505.1 Chloroflexota bacterium
CATTATCAATGTCCCGTACCATCTCAGGGAACATGTGAATAGCATGGTAAACAATTAAGAATAATATACAAAACCCGCCAAGACGAATATCTTGGCGGGTTTTACTACTTACTGCACACTATTCAGTCTTAATCAGCTGCCACCGCTTCACTCTTCTCACGTTTTACCATGATCGAGTCCGCAGTTACACCATCACGCTCATTCTTGCCATTCTCATCTGCCACCCCATATTGCACTTCCAACTCATGCCGGAATTGCTGGGTATATAAGCGGTAGTAATGTCCGCGTGTGCGCAGGAGCTCGGCGTGGGTACCTTGCTCTGCGATACGACCCTCTTCAATAACGAGAATGCGATTCGCGCGGCGAATGGTGCTGAGACGATGGGCGATCACGAAGGATGTACGCCCCTTCATCAAGGCTTCCATACCTTTTTGGATCAACGCTTCGGTCAGCGTATCCACAGAGGATGTCGCCTCATCCATGATGAACAACTCTGGTCTGGCAAGTACCGCACGCGCCAGTGAGATCAATTGCTTTTGTCCCACCGAGAGCAGGTTGCCGCTTTCACCTACATTTTGTTCATATCCCTTTTCAAGGGTCACAATGAAATCATGTGCACCAGCGATCTTGGCAGCTTCTTCCACTTCAGCATCGCTTGCGTCCAATTTGCCATAGCGGATGTTCTCACGCACCGTTCCTGAAAACAGATGCGGGGTCTGCAACACGATACCGACCTTGTTATGGATCGACTCCATTGTGTACTGGGTGTAGTCACGCCGATTGATGCGAATGACTCCATTCTGCGGCTCATAGAAACGGCAAAGCAAATTTACGATGGTGGACTTTCCGCCGCCGGTGGGACCGACCAACGCGATCATCTCACCCGGCTGGACCTTTAACGTGAAGTCGGTCAACACAGGTTTGCGATCTTCATAGAAGAAGTCAACATGATCGAACTCGATCTCACCGAGCAAAGTTTTCGCTTCAATGGCATCGGCTCGGTTGTGGACCTCGGGCTTGGTATCCACCAATTTGAATATTCTCTCCGCTGAGGCGATACTGTGCTGCGTCTCAGCATAGACGCGAGCCAAGTCTTGCACGGGCCACATCATAAAAGTCAAATACGAGACGAAAGCCTGAATACCGCCGATGGTGATGAAGCCAGTCTCGATCTGCAAACCGCCATACCAGACGATGGCACCCAACGCGAAAGCTGCAATGATCTGCACGGTAGGGAGGAAGAGGGCAGAAAGCCATGCTGCTCGATAGGCTGCCTTGTACATGTTCGTGGTCAATCCCTGAAACTCAACCAGGTTGGCATCTTCACGTCCAAGCGCCTTGACCACGCGCACACCCTGGATGTTCTCGTTGTACGCACCAGTGATCTTCGAGTTCGTGCGGCGCGCCATGCGGAATTCCACCAGGATGTATTTCTGGAACTTGGTCGCTACAAAGACCATGACGGGCAATATGATCGAAACGATCAATGCTAATCGCCAGTTGATGATCGCCATGAATGTCAATGAAGTGATGATGTTCATCAACGCCCAGACGCTGTCCACGATGCCCCAGGTCACAAGTTCAGAAACCCGCCCCGTGTCCGAAGTGACGCGAGCGATCAGGCGTCCCACCGCGTTTTGGGCATAGTATGAAAGCGACAAGTCCTGTAAGTGATTGAAAAGCAGCTTGCGCAGGTCGTATTGCACTCGCTCACCCAGCACACCCGCAAGATAGATGAAGGTAAACACGAACACTGACTGCATCAACAGAAAAGTACCGTAGATCCATGCAATGCGCGTGATGAATGCCTTATCTGCAAGTTGGATGCCCTGGTCCACAATTTGCTTGTTCAGGTAGGTAAAGTATGCGTCCAAACCTGAGACCAGACCAATGGTGATAAGAAATCCCAGCACCCATCGCCAATGAGGCTTGATAATGCCCATGATGCGCCAAAACACTGGCGCAGTGATTTGGGATGTATGTTCTTCTTCTTCAAGTTCTAATAATTCATCTGACATGGTATTTTTCTCCGTAAGGGCAAGCAATCCTTGCCCTTACACAATCAATTCGCTTTTGCAATTTCGTTTTCCAACTCCTCGTCAATGCGGGTTTGAATGTCATAAACCTTGCGGTACATACTTCCAAATTGACTGACAAGTTCATCATGCGTTCCATGCTGCACGACCTGACCTTTATCCATTACAAGGATCTGATCCGCTTTCATCACAGACTGGATGCGATGTGCGATGATGAAGGTTGTGCGATTCTCCATCAGGTCGTCGAGCGCCTGACGAATGGAAGCTTCTGTTTCAGTATCCACTGCCGAAGTAGAGTCATCCAGGATGAGGATCTTCGGATTCTTGAGAATGGTTCGCGCAATGGTCACACGCTGTTTCTGTCCTCCAGAGAGGGTCACGCCTTTTTCGCCGACGATGGTGTTGTAGCCATCCGGGAAACCAATGATCACATCATGCACGGCAGCAGCCTTCGCGGCAGCTTCAATTTCTTCCTGTGTCACACTACGACCGACACCATACAGAATATTCTCACGGATCGAGCGACTGAACAGGAACGGTTCCTGTTGGACGATACCGATCTGCTCACGCAGATACTTGCGCGGGTAATCTTTCAAGTCCACACCATCTAGCAAGATCTGCCCGCCCGTGTACTCATGGAAGCGCGGTAACAAATTCATCATTGAAGTCTTGCCAGAGCCTGTCGAACCGAGCAGGGCGATTGACTCGCCTGGTTTGATATGGAACGACACATTTTGGATG
>JBEBCV010000365.1:0-4488 GCA_041157505.1 Chloroflexota bacterium
ATATTTATTTCACCTATGCCGCTGCGCTTATCGTCGGTGTGGGGCTGGGCGGGTTGGTCTTGATCGGCGATGTCATTCTTTCAGAAGTGATTGATGAAGATGAAGTGAAGACGGGACATCAACGCGCAGGCATGTACTTTGGCATGAGCGGTTTCATGATCACTCTGGGCGGGCTGCTTGTCTCTTCTGTGTTTGGTCTCGTGATGCCTGCCTTTGGCTATAACACTTTACTCGATGTCCAACCTCCCAGCGTAGACTTGGGCTTTCGCATCTTCCTGACTGTTCCCACATCCATTGGTTTTTTGCTGGCGATCTTTTTACTGTGGCTGTATCCGCTGCATGGCAGTCGTCTTGCAGAGATAAAAGAGATATTGAAGAATAAAAGAGGCAAAATATAAATGCGTTACTTTCTGGGAATTGACGTCGGTTCATCGAAAACACATGCTCTTATCGTGGATGCGCAGGGCAAATGCGTTGGCTTTGGCAAATCGGGTGGGGGCAATCATCAGGGCGTTGGCTATGATGGTTTCTTCAATGTGATCGAAGAGTCATTCAGTGGTGCATTGAAAGCCTCAGGCGTGGACAAGGCTCAGATCGCAGGAGCAGGTTTTGGCGTGGCAGGATACGATTTTCCATCGGATAGGGAAGCGCATTTGAAAGAGATCGTAAAGTTGGGGTTATCCTGCCCGTTTGATATTGTCAACGATGGCGTGAACGGCTTGCTGGCAGGTGCAACGTGTGGCATCGGCGTGAATGTCACGGCAGGGTCGTCGAACAATGCGCGCGGACGGAACAAAGATGGCATGGAAGGTCGCATCGTCGGAAATGGTGCGCCCTTTGGTGAGCTTGGCGGCGGCATCGAGATCGTGCAACATGGTTTGCAAAAGGTCAACCATGCCTGGATCAAGCGCATCCCGCCTACTGCGTTGACTCAAATTTATCTCGATGCCATTGGCGCAAAAAACGAAATCGATCTGATGGAAGGGTTGTCAAATGAACAATATCATTTGTTCCCTTTTATAGCGCTCGAAATAATGAGTGCCGCGCGTGAAGGTGATGCCGCCGCGCAGGATGTGATCCGAAGCGCGGGTGAAGAACTTGGCTGGCTGGCAGTTTCGGTGGCGCGTCAGATTGGAATGGAAAATGATGAAGTAGAAGTGATTCAGTCGGGCAGTATCTTTGAAGCGGGGGAGATCGTCACGAACCCGATGAAGGATATCGTGCTTAAACATTGCCCCAAAGCAAAACTAAAACGGCTCGACGGTGCGCCCGTTGTTGGCGCTGTTATTCTCGGCATGGAAGCCGCTGGCTTCGACGGTTATGCGGTGCGTGATGAAATGGTGAGGACCGCAAAGGAAATCATAAAATGAACATTGGATACGCTCAACAAGTGATTACGCCTTCACTCAACAACCCTGTCTTTCTTGCAGGCTTTGGCAATGACCGCCGTGCCGAAGCCATTCACGATGATCTTTATGCCCGCGCGCTTGCCATTCAAACCGAGCAAACCACACTCGTTTTGGTTGCACTTGATCTGATCGGTTTTTTTCGCCCTGATGTATACGAAGTGATTGAGAAGGTCAACCGCCCCGATGTGCAGATCATCATTGCATCCACGCACACCCATCACGGACCCGACACAATGGGGTTGTGGGGACCCGATCAGAAGACTCGCGGTGTGGATGAAGTGTGGATGTCTGCCACGAAACAAAAAATAGTGGATGTAATTCACGCCTCTCTTTCTGCGCTCAAACCTGCCTCCGTTAAATGGACTTCTGTCCACGTCCCAGGCTTGGTCAAGAACGCACGCAACCCAGAGATTCTCGATGACGAGTTGACGTTGTTGCAGTTCACGACCACAGACGGCAGACCGCTGACGACGTTGTTTGATTTCCCCTGCCATCCCGAAGTGTTATGGGATATGAACCCCAACATCACTTCAGATTATGTCCACTATCTGCGTGAAGAAACTGAAAAGCAAACGGGCGCTCCGTGTATTTTCTTCTCTGGCGCATTGGGCGGCATGATGACTCCCGATGTGAAAGACCATTCTTTTGAAGAAGCTGAGACTATGGGTAGGAAGTTGGCGGAAGATGGAATTGCTTCATTGTCGAAGGTCGAAAGTCAAAAGTCGTTGATCAGCATTGAAAAACGTATCGTCAAAGCCAAACTCACTAACATCTTGTACAAACTCGCGTTTGGACGAAAGCTTTTGCCTGATGTGCGCGACAAAAGCGGCTACGTCACTACCGAAGTGAATCTCATCAAGATCGGCGGGTTGTGGCTGGCAACGGTTCCAGGGGAGTTACTGCCCAAGTTGGGCTTGCAGCTCAAGGCGTGGATGAAAGAGGCGGGGGCTCAGGTCACGGGTGTGATCGGGTTGGCGAACGACGAGTTGGGCTACATCCTGCCTGTTGAAGATTTCAAATACCCGTGGAACCCGTTCAAACCAGGGAAGCATTATGAAGAGACGAATTCAATTGGGAAGGATATAACCCCAAAGGTGATGGAAGCGATAAAGGAGATGGCGAATCAAGGGTAATTGGTAAATGGTAGTTAATATTTACCAATTACTTTTCGCCAAACAAAACCATGACCAAAATTTGTATTATCGGCGGCGGATCGTATACCTGGGGTCCCACCTTCATGCGGGATATCTTCGCCACGCCAGAACTGGCTGGCTCGACGCTTGTCTTGCAGGATATCGTTCAAGAGAGGGTTGATCTGGTGTATGCACTCGGTCAAAAGATGATTCAGGATTTTAACCTGAACTTTCGTTTGGAGAAAACGCTCTCGCTCGAAGACGCCCTGCAAGGCGCAGACTTTATCATCCTGACCATCACAACAGGCAGGTTGGAATCCATGCGACCTGATTTGGAGATTCCCGCCAAATACGGAATCAAGCAATCAGTCGGAGATACCACGGGTCCAGGTGGGTTGGCGCGTGCATTGCGTAACATTCCCGTGGTTGCAGAGATCGGGCGCAAAGTGATGGAGATCTGCCCAAATGCGCTCTTCCTGAATTACACAAACCCCATGACCGTACTCACGCGCACACTCGCCATGCAGGGAGTGAAAGTTGTGGGTTTGTGCCATGAATGGATCGGTGTGCGCGAGCATTTGGCGACTCTGTTTGGAACAAAGCCAGAAAATATCGCGGCAAAAATCGCAGGCGTGAATCATTTGATCTGGGTCACGGATTTGTATGCGGATGAAAAACGAGTCTTCGATGAACTATCCGCTGTCACGGATAAAATATTGAGTGGCGAGATCAAAGTTGATGAAGGAGACCCATCCGTGTTTGCAGATCATGCAAAGGTCAAATCCACGTTGTTCCATTTGTACGGTGCGTTACCTGCGGCAGGCGACCGCCACATAGCCGAGTTCTTTCCGCACTTTATCAACGAGTCTACGGAGTGGGGAAAAACTTATGATCTGATATTGACCAACGTCGAAGATCGTTATGCCATGGAAGCCGAAGCGAAAGGCTTGATCGAGTCTGCGTTGCGGGGCGACGTGCCGCTTGCATCGTTCATGCAGGATGTCTCCACCGAAGCCGCGAACAAGATCATCCGCGCTGTGACGGTTGGCGAGACGTATATCGGTATTATGAACCTGCCTAACGTAGGACAAGTTTTCAACTTGTCCCGCAACGCGGTCGTCGAAACCTACGGCACGATCGATGCAACTGGCGCACATGCTACTACATATGGCAATGTCCCTGCAGGTGTGCAAAACGTTTTACAGAAACACATCTCTAATCAAGAGCTGACCGTCCAAGCCGCGTTGACGGGTGATAGAAATCTCGCCCTGCAAGTTTTGCTCAACGATCCGCTATCCAGCCGCCTGACCATCGTGCAAGCGAATCAAATGCTGGATGAAATGCTCGAAGCCAATAAACAATGTTTGCCACAATTCTTCAAGCAATAGCTTGGTACGCGAAACGTGAAACCTGACACCTCCTCCGACCTCTGGAAATTCCGCCTCTACTTTGCCCTTTACATCGGCTCTGGCGGATTCCTCTTCCCATTCCTTGCGCTCTATTACCAGCAAGTCGGTTTGACGGGCGCGCAAATGGGCTTGCTCGGCTCCATCGGTTGGACGGTTTCGATGTTTCTGGCTCCTCTTTGGGGACGCTGGGGTGATACAGCGCAGAACCCAAAATTCGTTTTACAAGTTGCGCTTATCGGCGCTGGTATTACCTATTTTTTCATCGGCTTGCAGGCAACATTTTTTGGCATTGTGGTCTTTATTGTATTGAGTTCGATCTTCGATAATTCGATCGGTTCGCTCTCTACTGCTCATGCCTTATCCGCGACTCAGAACGAAAAAGCAGGTTTTGGTTCTATTCGACTCTTCGGCTCATTGGGATGGGCGGTCGCGGCTTCGCTTGCGGGATGGTTGGTCGAACAGGCGGGGTTGATCGTCCCGTTTGCTGGCTATGCTGTCTGCGCGATCCTCGCCGCTTTATTGATTCATTTTGTTTCT
>JBEBCV010000366.1:0-12740 GCA_041157505.1 Chloroflexota bacterium
GGACCGGGTCGGCAGGTAGATCGAGCGGACGCCCACGCCCGTCGAAGACGATTCCCAATGCACCACCTGTAATAGGCATGTTCTTCGTGCCACTTCCAGGACCAAAACCAATATCCACACCACGGGAAACTTGAATGGTGATCCGAGCCGTTTCACCACTGGCAAGCGGAAGCATTTCAAGAAAACCATATTTCAGATTTACATTCGCTTCGGTGCCGTTTTCATAGGTAATTTTAGCTTTCAAGATCGATGCACCATACTTTGTAGTGACCACCGGTGAGATGACCGTACCCACACTCAGGAATGCGCCCGACTCAAGTACCTGCACCGGCAGGATGTTGTTCTGTGATGCCGCGGCACCCAACATGGGCATCAGGTTGTTTTGGTCGAGGATGACGGTGGAAACGCCTACGGGTTGTACCGAGTCTAACAGCAGGAGCAGGCTCTGACCGGGACGTGAAGCGTCACTTAAGGTGGCACCTCCGGCAATGATGGGGTCAAAGAGCGGAGTGAGAGTCGGTTTGATAAAGGCGGCATCCTTCGGAAAATCTTTTCGTGCAGCCTGCATGGCAAGATATAACGCCTGTTTTGCCACCGATTGAACAATGACAAGATCTTCTTTTGTTGCAGGAATCGTGCCGGGGTAAAGGGATTTTTGATGCAGATAATCAACAATGACGCTGGGGGGAATATCAAGTGTAGACCAGCGCAGAATATCGTCAACGGTTGTGAAGTTTAATAACCCCACAAGATTTTCGCCAAGACCAAATTGAGGGTAGGTCTTCAATACAGATTTTTTCGAGAAGCCTGCCGCAATGACCGCGGATGACGCGCCTAAATCCACACTGAGCAGTCCTTTATTGAAGCCATACACATTCGAGAGGAAGCGCACCATGCGCCCGGTTGCATAGGAGGTGGGAAGTGTATGACCACCCGCCCACAGGTCGAGCACATCCAACCCTTTGAGTTGTTTCTTGCGAATGGTTACGAACATTTGCGCCAGTTCAAGTTCGGCGGGGTCGATATCTTCGACTTCGAGCGTAGGGCGAATGTTCGAACTAAAATGCAGGGTTGTCGCAAGCGAGCCCACCAGTGACTTGACTTCCTCCACTAGTTTTTCATTGCCAGCATATAGAACTGCCGGGCGTTTTTCATCGGGCATCAGGTAGCTGGCAAGCCCAATGGGTTCGAGCAATTTCTGAACGGAGCGTGAAGCGCCTCCATCGGTGCCGCCAGCGATGACGACCATATCTGGACGGATACGCAGGATGCTGTCGATCTGTTGGTCGGGCTTGCGCTGGTCTCCAAGGCTGAGTGTATCAAGGATGCGTGCATAAGTGGATTCGGTCAGCCGGCGGGCGCTTTCGAGTGAGACATCTTTGAGCAAGCCAACGACAAGCGTTCGCACCGCTGGACCAGCTGAGATGGTCAGCACAAGCGAGTCCACGCCGGAGCCATCTGGCTGGCTGGGCATGATGAGACTGCGCCCAGCAGGTTCAAGGAGAGTCTTTTGCAGAATCTTTTGAAGGGCATCAATAGCATTACGTGCTCCTTCTGAGACATCTTTGTAAGGCGCTTCGGCAGTGCTTGGTGCAACACCAGAAGCAACGAAACGGTATTCGCCTTCGATCACGTCGAACAGAACTGCGCGGGTGTTCGCCGCGCCGACATCGATGGCAAGCAGGGAGTTACTGGTAACCAGTGAAGTGGGCATAATACCTAGGGGATCCCAAGTAAGGTTTTGATAAAGATGACGAGTGAGGAAATGCGTTCGATAAAGGCGGTCAACGCGGCGGCATAAACACCCGCGAAGATCACACCCAAGGTGATACTGATGAAGATACGACCTAACAGAGCAAGGATATTGATGAGGGCAAAGCGTTTGGTTGAGCCATCGGGTTTTTGTCTTGCACCAAAGTGGAAGTACGCCAATGATGTGACCAAGCCCAAAAGAATTACGCCTCCACTGAAACTGGTTTCGATCATTTCACCTGCAGGTTTACTGATGGCACCTTGAAAGATATTGATGGTGGCATTGACCTGCGGGATGATCGTACCTGTCAACGCGCCTGCAAGGGTGACAGCTGCGCCTGCACCAACAAGAAATGCCATGGTAATGCGGGCAATCCCCGAAAAGCGCGGCGAGACTTTCATAAAAATAAAAGCAAAACCCAGCCATGGCACAACCAGCAAAAGTCCCTGAGTGTATGCTCCAGAAAACAGGGCTTGCCCGGTAGGCAGCAACAATTTCGGATACAGCACCTGCCAAAAAACAACAGCTGCACCGTAGCCAGATGCAACACCTATAAAGAGATACACAGCCACCTTAAAAAGCGGATTGTCACCAATCAAATAGCTCAAGACCATAAGCGTGAACAAGAAACTCAACGCACCAGTGATCAAGTCGAGAGATATGAATGACATATTATTTCCCCTCTCTCAACGCAGCGCGTTCACGCATATTTAGACCCAAATTGACAAACCCTCCGCCAAGCACAAGCACCAAGGCAAATAACATGCCAATACTGTAGGCATCCCAATAGTTGCGCGCCGCACCGGGGCGACCGTTATTGTATTGAGTTTCAAAGATTGCTCCGCCATACAAACCAGATACGATACCTGCCACCTGACCTGAGTTGTAATACGGCTGGATCATCGGTGCAGACTGCGCACTGGACACAACAATAATGGGGGTAGCGCCGCGTGTCCCTTCGGTTTGTTCGACCCAGGAGCGGGCAGCATCGGCGTCATCGACAATGAGAATGATGGCAGCGAATTGATTGAGTGCAGTCACACCCTGAAGCGGAGGTAACGCCCATGCCGCTTGACTGTTGATATCCAACGGAACAGCCAATGCCGGGTTTTGCGCAAAGGCACGAATGCCCATTTGCCCGCCGGAGAGGTAACCCAAGTTCAGGTAAGTCACTTCGCTCTGGTAGTTGTGAACAGCCAGAGGTCCGGCAATGAAGCGTTCAGCAAGGATCGCCCCGGACTCATTGCTGGCAACAAAGGTCAGGCGCGGATGTTTCAATAAAAGTAGATTATCAAATAAAGGTGCGGCAGCGGCTTCCATTTCACCTGCAAGAGATGCCTCATAATCCACAGCCACCAACACCGGCGAATTTTCTGGAATTGCTTGTGCAACAGCAACTGCATAACTCAATTCATTTGGAACGCCTGTTGGCGTGGAAAAAATTCGAGTGTTCATGAAAGTAGTGAGCAAGGTCACGGCAAATAAAATGGCAGCGATCACCCATTTCAATATTTTTGATGTACCAAGAACCTTTTCAGAAGAAAGCGAGACTGGCGAGGTTTCAGCAGCAAGGATCTGTTCGAGGATATCAGCATGCCTCAACTGTTCTTCGCTGGCATTGAGTTTGATGGAATATGCCTTTGGTTTGCTGGTGGGTGTAAAGCCCGCCCCCATCGGCAACACACCAGAAAGCCCAGCCAATGCACCACGTGATTCAAGGGTCGCATCATTTGAGGCTGCAACGATATTCGACATGCCCTGATCAGAAGGGCGCATGGCTTCAACCCATGAGGGCAGTACATCTGGAGCAAGTGCATCGGAACCCGTGATCGGTTCAGGGACCCTACCTGCGGCGGGTTGTTCTTCCATGGCACTCGAAAGCCAATCGGGCATTTCGGCAAAGAGCGCATCTCCTTGAGCAGGGAAGGCATCTTCTGCAAATGCCGGAGTGCTTTCGAACGGTGAACTCGGTTGTTGTTTAGGTTCCTCGGTCTTCGGAGTTTCAACAACTTGTGCAGGTTCGTCAAAGATCGTAGTTTCAGGTGCAGCAGACTTCAACCAATCTGGCACATCACCAAAGATATCGTTTGCTGGCGTTTCAGAAGCAGCTTGTTCCTCAGATGCCAATGCATTTTCATCCGATGCCAACCAGGCAGGTGTACCTGCTGCAATTTCTTCCTGACTTTGCAACCAACGAGGCTTGGAATCGGTCTTCTTGGTCGCATCCTGTTCGGGAGCCAACCAAGAAGGGATATCTGCACCGGACTCTAACGGCTCAGACTCAACCGGAGTTGATTCGGCGAAAGAAGCTGATTCTCCGCCGGGAACAGATCCCAAACTACTCAGCCAATCAGGTGTTTGAGAAGTTGCTGCACTAAATGGCTCGGGCGTTTGCGCTTGAGATGCAGAGTTATCTGCCTGCATCTGACTTAACCAATCTGGCGTTTCGCTGGGAAGATTGAAAGGCACAGGGGGTTGAGCAGATTCAGCCGGAGCAGCATGTGCCTGCATCTGGTTCAGCCAATCAGGCACATCAGAATCAGATGAAAAAGAAAAGGGTTCAGCTGCAAGTTTTTCCTGTGCAGCCGAGTTAGAGTCGGCTTGCATTTGCTTAAGCCAATCTGGAGTATCAGAAGTTCCGCTAAACGGTTCCGAAGGCTGAGCTTGTGAATTGAAGCTTCCTTCTGCAGGTGTTTGGCTGAACCAGTCGGAAGAACCGAAGGACGAGTCAGAAGCGGGCTCAGGTTCTTTTTCTCCGGCGTCCGCAGCCATTTGTTTTAACCAATCCGGCGTTTCATCAGATGATGGTGGTGGAGCAAATGAAGCCGAGTCGAAGGCTGGAGGTTGTTGAGGTTGTTCAAAGGAGGGTTGAGAACTTTGCGCCTCTGTACCAGAATCGCGGAACCAGTCAGCCAACTCATCTTTTTCGTCCGCAACCGGCTGCTGAGTTTGTAATCCAGCCAGCCAACTTGGTACTTCCTCTTCAGCGGGATCTTGCTGGAAGTCATCTTTATTACCGGTCTCCACCCAACGAACACCACCGGATTCTGTTTCGTCTGTCTTCGGTTTGGATGAAGCTGTGCCGGTAATGCTGGCAAGCCAGTCTGGCACTTCTTCATCGTCTTCGTCCCCAGCTTGAGATTGCAACCCAGCTAAAAAGTCCATACTTGAGGCAGCAGGTTTGACAGTCGGTGCATCTTCCCTTTTAGGCTGTTGAGGCTGTGGTGGTTCAGCGGGTGCTTCCGCTTTTGCTGATTGACGCGCATCCTTTAACCATTGCGGCAGGAGTGACTCTAACTCACCGGTATCTTTTTGCACGGGGGCTTGCCCCGGTTTAAATACAGCATCGCTCGTCAAAGGAGATTGACAGCGTTGACAAGTCTTTTGATTAGACGGGTTTTCCGCACCACATACAGGGCATTGGATCATATCTGCCATTATTTACCCCCGTATGGACGGTCCACACCAAAGAGCACGCGCAAACCGGTGGTCAGTGTGCCAAGCGCCACGCCTATCAAAATTCCACGTGCTCCACCAAGAGCCAAAACTTGCGAAACCCACGGTCGGACCAATGTTCCAAAAAGAGGGATATCGCCGAAAGGCAGGGTTGCCGAACCGAGGAAGATCAGAGCTGCAACCACAATGAAGACAATACTCATCAGGTCGGTACGACGACGCAGGAGACGAACTGCGGCATAAAGCAAAGAGACCGTCAACAACGCCATCAATGAAGCTTCAACGGGAATGATGATGCCTTTTAAGATAAAGGCTTGTACATATATATTCTGAGGTTTGAGGAACAGGGCAAAAATAAATGTAGCGAACAATCCAAGGATGAGGATGGCGCTGTACACTCCATCCTTGGCTCGGCGGCGAACCTTATCGGCGTGAACATTCAAGAGATTAAAGATACCGATCAGTGCGGCTGAACCCGCAAGGATGATCGCCCAATCAAGCAGGATGACCTGAAATATCGCCGCCTGCGGGAGGAAATATCCAAGCAGGACAAGGATTCCAACAGTAATAGCAATAATGGCGGTGAAGACACGCATTAGAGAGCCCCCACAAATTTCATCGCAGCTCCGCCCAACAAGATAAGGATGATCACCCAGCGGAAGATATCCTGCACGGTCAGGCTGGCAACATGAGCAGGGTCTGAATTGAGGTATGCCCCGGCTGCAAATAGCTCTTCACCGATCAAAGGTTCTTGTGTATTTGCAAAGAGAATGGATTGACCGGTGAGATTATCGGAGGAGCCGATCAAATTGATGTTGTTGCGATCGGCGGCTTCAGTGATCAAGCCGGCTTCAGGTCCAAGATGACCAATAACAATATTTGTTGAAACGTTTTCGTTCTGCGGAATTTGCATCGCTCCAGCAGCATAACTGAATGGAGAAAGCCCGGTAACACGCCCCATGGTATGAACGTAAGCATCTTCAACTCCGGCAGCTTGGTATCCAGCTTGAAGGGTATCTTGGGTCAACAGACCAAGAACCGGGTCCCCTGCTGAGGCGACAGTAGGCATGTCACTGACAGAGGTACTCTCGGCAATGTTTCGCAACAAGGAGAGCCCGGCAAAGGCTGCTCCTCCACGAGCATCAAGCAAGCTGCCATGTCCAAGGGATATATGAAGACGTTTTCCATCTTCGATACTCAATCCAAGGGTGCGAGCAAGTTGGGTGAATGCAGCGATCTCACGCAGCGGGGTGGGAGAACGTCGCTTCCAAAGCGTGATGACGAAAAGTAAAAATGCAGCGACGACAAGGATGGCTAAGGCGGTCATGAACTCGCTCCATTGCGATTCAAAAAGGCGGCAAAGGCTCGCGTTTCATTATCATCTTCAAGCAGGGTAGCAAGAGCATTGAGTTGTTCGTTCTTGACAAAGCCCCCACTAAAATAAATCGCCTGTGCACCGAGCAGGGCAAGCGGGCTTCCTGCTTCGAGGAACGAGGCGACAAGATCGTGAAGTTGATAACGGCGCAAGGACTCAGCCCAGCGTTGCCAGAATTCGCGCGTTGACTTCATAGTTAAGGCGAGTATAGCATAATTTTAATGTTGTCCCCGCCGCATCGGAACAAGAAATGTTACAGTTTTGTGAATATTTCAAGAAAAAGACCCTGAAGATGTTTTCTTCAGGGTCTCATGCTTTAGGGAGCGATCACCGTGCCAGAAGGTATCTCTACATCTTTCGGTAAGATGACGATGCCATCGCGCACATACCATTTTTCGCTATCGATATCCGTATTGCGTGGGAAAGGACGGATGGTGACGTTCTCACCAATACGCACGTTCTTATCGAGAATGGCGCCTTCGATATGACAGTTCGCACCAATACCGATCGGCACTTCGCCTGTGTTGCGCTCGAAATAATCCGAACCCATCACAATGCTATCCTTGATAACACAACCTGATGCGATCTGGCTGCGAATACCAATGATGGAGTGGGTAATGTCACATTTCAATACCCGGCTGCCTTCTGCGATCAATACATCTTTCAACTTACTATCTTCCACAATTGAAGATGGCAAATAACGAGTATCGGTATAAATGGGCAGTTTGGCATCGTAAAAATCGAACGGTGATTTTGATGTGGTGAGCATCAAATTCGTTTCATAGAAAGAGCGGATTGTTCCAATGTCCTGCCAGTACCCTTCGAAATCAAAACCAAATACTTTATGGGTCTTGATCGCAGATGGAATGATATCGCCGCCAAAATCATCATAATCCGGAAAGTTATTGATGAAATCCACCAGCACCTTCGTGTTGAACATGTAAATTCCCATCGAACCAAGGAAGGGACGTTCCGGATCATTGCGGCTTACAAATCGTTTTTGGATATCAGGGTCTTTCGGCTTTTCAAAGAAATCGGAGATTATCCCGTCGGATTCACGCTTCAAGACTCCGAAACGGCCTGCTTCATCCTTCGCAACTGGCTGCACGGCGACAGTGATATCCGCCTTATTTTGCCAATGATATTCCGCCATTGCTTTGTAATCCATACGGTAGAGATGATCCCCCGCAAGGATAAGTACATATTTGGCGCCAGTGGCTTGGATCTCCAACATCTGCTTGCGGACAGCATCAGCCGTACCCTGATACCAGTCGGCGCTTTCCATGGTCTGTTCGGCTGCCCAGATCTGCACCCAGCCTTGGTGAAAGGAGTCGAAATTATAGGTGCGGGTGATGTGGCGATGCAGCGAGACCGAGTTGAACTGGGTCAGGATCGCAATACGAAAGATCTCTGAGTTGATGCAATTGCTGATGGGTATATCAATGAGACGGTATTTCCCCGCGATGGGGACGGCAGGCTTTGATCGCATTTGCGTGAGCGGGTAAAGGCGCGCCCCGCGGCCACCCCCAAGGATCACAGCCAGGACTTCGTTGTACGACGGCATAAGGAGCCTCCTGGAATTTTGTTCAGGATGTCTAGCAGTGCCCCTTATTTTACACCCTTCAACCTGCGGAGGCGATGAAATATATAGGCAATTGGATATGCCAAAATCACGATTAGGTCGAAGAGGATGAAGAAGAGAGAAAGTTTCATATCGGCAGCTCCTATCTGAACCGTCGGAATGTTTTCATTTTAGATACGTATTACCGGCAATTCTGTTTCCTATTTCATTCTACAATTCCAGAATGCCTTGGTCAACCTTATGGTGGAGGAAATATATAAAAATCAAACGTCCTCCAGAGTATGGAGGACGCTACCAGTGGATTAACCTGGGGGTAAGTACCCTTGCGGTATAATCCGTGTGCCGAAGGAGGGAATCGAACCCTCATTCCCGGAGGGAACACGATTTTGAGTCGTGCGCGTCTGCCTATTCCGCCACTTCGGCTTGAGCGAACGCAAGTATACCACTCCCATTGATAAGGTCAAGATGAAGCTAGGAATTATTGGACTCCCCCAATCAGGAAAAACAACGATTTTCAACGCCCTCACCCGCGGAAATGCCCCCACCAACGCCTCTGCCGGACGTATTGAAGTACACCAGTCTGTGGTGGATGTACCCGACCCACGGGTGGATCTTCTTTCCAAAATGTTCAACCCTCGAAAGACGATCTACACCAAGATTACATATGCCGATATTGCAGGTTTGGACAGCGGTTCTGCCAAGAGCGGGATTTCCGGTCAACTGTTGAATCACCTCAACCAGATGGATGCACTCATCCTTGTCGTCCGCGCGTTCGAAAACGATAATGTTGCCCACCCGAATGGAAGTATTAATCCATTACGCGATGTGGATACGATGACAAGCGAATTGCTGTTGAACGATCTCATCGCCGTTGAGCGCAAGTTGGAGCGCCTTACCGAGGAACGTAAAAAAGGCGGCACGGATAAGACTCTCAATGCCCGTCAAACCGAGTTGTTCGAGAAAATGCACAAGGCACTTTCTGATAGCAAGCCTTTGCGCGACCTCGAATACACCCCTGAAGAGGAAAAAGAACTCTCCAGTTTTGGGTTGCTGACCCGCAAACGTCTGTTGACTGTGTTCAACCTTGGTGAAGGACAATCCGCGCCGGATGCGAGTGGGCTCGATCATCCCTCTGTGGCGCTGATGGGTAAACTCGAAATGGAGATCGTCCAACTCTCCGCGGAGGATGCATCTGTGTTCATGGAAGAATACGGCATTAAGGAACTGAGCCTCAACCGCATGATCAACCTGTCGTATGAGTTACTACAGGAATTGACCTTCTTCACTGTCGGTGAAGACGAAGTGCGTGCATGGGTCACTCATCGCGGGGCGACGGCACAGGAAGCGGCTGGAGAAATTCACACCGATCTTTCGCGTGGATTCGTTCGCGCCGAGGTGGTGGCTTATGAAGACCTGATCAGCCTCGGGTCCATGAATGAGGCGAAGGCAAAAGGTAAGTTCCGTCTCGAAGGTAAGGAATATATCGTCAAAGAAGGCGATATCGTGCACGTCCGGTCCAGTTTGTAATCACAAAGGTGACAGTCATTTTCAAAATGGTTGTCACCTTTTAGAATCCATTCTGTAGAATGGGTTGAAGATATTTCGTTAATGATAAAAAATATGGGCAACAGTCCATCCAATATTAAAGGAGATACCATGGCGTATAAACTTTCCAAGTGGGACCTTTCTGCACTTTATCCTGGCTACGACAGCCCGGAACTGCAAAATGCATTCGACATGATCGAAGAGCAAGTAGCATCTTTTGAAGGCGTGCGTAATAAGCTTGCCCCGGATATGTCCACTGAGCAATTCGTAAACGTATTGAAAGCCAGCGAGTCGATGACGCGCATTGGCAACAAACTTTATTCGTTCGCGGGTCTATCGTTCACTGCCGATACACAGGATCAGAAGGCACAGGCATTGCAGGCACGTGCCATGCAATTTCTAGCAGAGATCGAAAACCGCACCCTGTTCTTCAGCTTGTGGTGGAAGGACCTGGATGAAGAGAATGCCAAACGCCTGATGGGCGCTTCGGGCGATTATCGCTATTATCTCGAAGCAATGCGTAACTTCAAACCGCATACTCTTAGCGAACCCGAAGAGAAGATCATCAATCTCAAGAATGTGACCGGAGTGAGCGCACTCGGCAATTTGTATGACTCCATCACGAACCGCTATATGTTCAAGATGAAGGTCGGCGGCAAGGAAAAAGAAATGACCGCCGCGGAACTTTTCTCATATCGTTACAGCACTGATCCGGCGGTACGCGCTGCAAGCTATCAATCACAGTTCAAAGTCTATGCCGAAGATGGTCCCATCCTTGGGCAGATCTATCAAACCATTTTGCGCGATTGGCACAATGAGAATGTCAACCTACGCAAGTTCAAGAATTCGATCGCGCCGCGCAACTTGAACAATGACATTCCTGATGAAGCCGTGGAAGCTTTGCTTGGCGTGGCTCGCAAGAATGTGGGCATCTTCCAGCGCTATTTCAAGATGAAGGCGAAACATCTTGGCATGAACAAGATCCGCCGCTATGACATTTACGCTCCCATCGCCGCTTCAAAGAAAACCTACGAATGGGATGATGCCGTCAACATGGTGTTGGATGCCTTTAACAACTTCTCGCCCAAGGTGGCGGAACTTGCCAAGCGCGTCTTTGACCAAAACCGCATTGACAGCGAGATCCGCAAGGGCAAACGCGGCGGCGCATTCTGTTGGTCTGTATTACCGGATATGACGCCGTTCGTGCTGGTCAACTATCAGGGCACCGGTCGCGAAGTGGCAACCCTCGCCCACGAGCTGGGTCATGCCATTCATGCCATGCTGGCAGAACACCACAGCACCTTCACCTTCCATTCATCCCTGCCGCTGGCAGAGACCGCTTCTACGTTTGCAGAAATGGTCTTGATAGACAAACTCCTTGCTGAAGAGACCGATGAAACTGTACGTCGTGATATTCTCTTTAAGCAAATGGATGATGCCTATGCCACCATCATGCGTCAATCGTATTTTGCATTGTTCGAGAAGACCGCACACGAAATGGTGCAGAAGAACGCCTCGGTGGATGACCTGAGCGCTGCCTACCTTGAAAACCTCAAGGAACAATTCGGCGACTCGCTTGACGTAAGCGACGAATTCAAATGGGAATGGGTCGGCATCCCGCACATTTATCAGGTGCCGTTCTATGTGTATGCCTACGCCTTCGGTCAATTGCTGGTGCTGGCTCTGTATCAGCAGTTCAAAGCAGAAGGTGAATCGTTCAAACCGAAGTATCTCAAGATTCTCTCTGCAGGCGGTTCGGAAGCCCCGGAACGCATTTTGAGCGAAGCAGGCATCAACATCCGCGACCCGAAATTCTGGCAGGGTGGTTTCGATGTGCTGGAGAAACTGGTAAGCGAGTTGGAGAAACTACCAGTGGAAAAAGCCAAGAAACCTGCGGCAAAGAAAGCAAAGCCTGCCGCAAAGAAAGTGGTCAAGAAAGTTGCTGCGAAGAAGCCTGCCAAGAAAGCGACAGCAAAGAAAGTTGCGACAAAGTCCTCGAAGGGGAAGAAAAAGAAGTAACAAGTAATAAGAAATGAAGAAGACCCGGCTCATCACCGGGTCTTCTTTTGTTTTCTATTCAAGTCGTTCCTACTTGACCGTCACTTGAATGACGGCAGTATCTACTTTCTGCTCATTCCGGACCACGATCAACTGCACAGCATAAAGTCCACTCAGATCGGTCGTGTCCCACTCGGCTAATATGCCGCCATCGACGGGAGTGTAATTATCTTCGCCGAGTTGAATCCACTCTTGCGGATTCAAGCCCTTACCCACTTGTACACGATAATACATGAAGTCTTCACCCGTCGCTGCGCCAAGGATGAGGACCTTGCCATCTACATCGGCGAAGAGTTGCGGGGCGGTGATATTGGCATTGGGGTTCACAGGCGGTGCTTGAATGGCATCATATGTTATCGGCGGGATGCCCAATCCTTCACTCACTGCCCACTCACGTGCTTCATCTGGGACGATCATATAAACGCGATTGTCCACCAATTCAGGCGGAGTGAACACGGTGGCAAGCAAACCCGTTTCTCGGTTGACGGCAAACTCACGAAACAAATTATCAGCTTGGGTCGGTTCACTGCCGTTCAAGAAAAACTCCGTCACCAGGTTCGGACACTCGCGAGTTGGCAGCATGCCTGAGGGATCGCAAACGGTCATGGGGGTAATACCCTGCGGCGCAGTCCATCCATCCACAGGGCGAGTCTCAGAAGCTGCGTTCATCAACGCATTCCACAAGGCAGCAGGAAAGCGGGGTGTGATGAATTCATTTTCTCCGCGCACGCCCGTCCACACGGCGACGGAAACATAAGGGGTGTATCCGATCATCCATGCATCTTTCCCATCCGATGTCTGCCCGGGCTTTACGCCAGCGGGTCTGCCGATGTCCAACACATTTTCTCTACCCCATGTATTCCAGCGCGCAGGCTCGTCGCTTAGCACATTCGTCATCAAATATGCCATTGCCGGGGTCACCACCGTCTGCGCATCAGGCAGGGACCAATCGAGCATCACCCCGCGGTCAA
>JBEBCV010000367.1:0-14714 GCA_041157505.1 Chloroflexota bacterium
AATATTTTTTTCAGGGATTTTGCTTCGGCTTGAGGCAGGTCATCCAAATTCAAAGAAAGGCTGACTCGCCTTCCCATAACGCCACCGGTTTGTTCAAAGATAATCCGTGTCATTAGGTTAACCCCATTGCGCGCATGATGGTGGTGAAGCAACCTTCATTGTTGTCAGATGGACTACCAATGGCAATGCCTACTTCTGCCCAACCAGTTTGGACAGCTTTTTGTTCGATGCTGCCTGGTCCAAAAATCTCACCGGCAGTTTGGTATGTGAGATTGGCGGCATCTATGAAGGCGGATGTGGTGGTTAGTTTTTCCGTGAGGGTCTTGTACCAGATAAGCCCTGCTTTTTCCCAGGCATAGCCGCCAAGTTCGCGTGAGACAACATAGAAGGCATGATTGGGAATGCCCGAGTTGATGTGGACCCCGCCATTGTCATCAGTGGTGCTGACATAATTATTCATATGTGCGGGCTGCGGATCTTTGCCGAGGACCGGGTCATCATACGCTGTGCCGGGCGCCTTCATTGAGCGGATGCCTACGCCGTTGACATTGGCTGTGAACAGACCAGCGCCGATGATCCAATCTGCCTGGTCAGCGGTCTGTTGTAGGTGGTGTTGCCGAACCAATGAACCGAAAACGTCGGACATGGATTCGTTCAATGCGCCGGGTTGCCTAAAGTAATCAAGATTAGCCTCGTATTGGGTGATGCCATGAGCCAATTCGTGGGCGATCACGTCGAGCGATCTGGTGAAGCGATTAAAGAGCTGCTGTTCGGGTGGTAGGTCTTCATCTCCATCGCCATAGACCATTTGCTGACCATCCCAAAAGGCGTTGTCATAGCCCTTTTGGAAATGGACAGTGGAGTTGAGTTTTAGCCCGTGATTGTCAATGGAGTTGCGCCCGTAGATATCGAAGAACATGTCGTATGTGGATCCGCTGCCATCATAGGCTTCGTTGACTGCCGGGTCGCTGGTTGCCGGGTCACCTTCTCCGCGGATCTTTGTGCCAGGAAGTTGGGACCCATATTGTGCATCGTAAATGGTGCGTTGTTTGCCCACGATGTCTTCAATAGGGAGTTTAGTTCGCAGTGTGACACCCACAGTAATACGTTTTCTGCGTAACTCGGTGGATGCATTGATCGTTTGTTGAGCGAGGCTGCGTTGTTCTGGGCTACCGTTGCGGACGATCTGTTCAAGCATATGTGGGGGGGTGATACAGAGAATGGAGTGATTTCCGTGCATAAAATCTCCTTTTCCAGCCAAGACGGGTACAAAATCAGTATACGCTTGCGAGGTGGGCAATTCAATCCCTTTTGGGTGATAATAAAAACATCCTGGTGGATGAACACCTCAAGATCAATTTATTTAGAATTTGGAGACCCCATATGATTCAGATCCAAACAGAACGGCTTACCCTTCGTCAGCTTAACTTTAACGATGCGGCATTTATTGTTGAGCTATTGAATGAGCCATCTTTCATTCAAAATATCGGCGACCGTGGTGTGCGAACCCTCGCCGATGCGGAAAAATACCTTGAGAATGGACCGATCACCAGCTATGCAAAGAATGGTTTCGGTTTGCTTGCAGTCACGTTGAAAGAGACCGGGGAGACCATTGGTATGTGCGGATTGATCAAACGCGATGTGTTGGATGATGTAGACATCGGCTATGCCCTCCTGCCAAGATTTTGGTTGAAAGGATATGCCCTTGAGGCTACTCAAGGGACGATGAAATATGCAAAAGAGGTGGTAGGGTTGAAGCGAGTCGTTGCCATCGTGGACCCTGCCAATGCTGGCTCGATCCGTGTTCTGGAAAAACTTGGAATGAGCTTCGAGAAGATGGTGAAGTTATCGGCAGATGATATTGACCTGAAATTATTTTCAGTACATTTGTAAACAAAAAACGGTCTCGAGACAGGATGTCCTCGAGACCGTTTTTTGTTTTGCTATGCAGGGCGTTTGTTCTTTTTGACTTCCGTCCCCGGAACGCTGACTCTGCGTGCTTCCTGCTTGACCTTGCGGTTGTGTTTGCGCATCCCTTTGGAAGGGCGTTTGTTTTTAACCTGGGTTTTTTCTGGTGTTGAATTCAAGTACTTGCTCCTTAGCTTTTAATTCTGTGATTGGATTCATATTCCGACCAAAGTTTGCTGATCTCTTCTTTGGCTTGTTGGCGGGTGTACCCATACTTTACTTGAAGCATGGTGACGAACTTATCGAACTTCACATCTGCTTTATCCACTTTGACGAGGTCGTATTCGACCATCAGACTCCAACGGGTATTGATCTCCCCGCGGATCAATTTCCACTTTTCTTCGAACAGGGATTTGTTCATAGGGCGCTCCTCCTCCGAGCGGCGCTTTTTAACTATTTTCGGTCTGGGAGTTTTGTGATTTCGTTCCCATCCATCTCCCCCGTGAACAGGTATGCCAAAATATTCAAACTCTTACGTGAGTTCATTGTACTACGACAATGGAGGAAATAATTTCACTTTCCTTGAATTTGATGCGCCCCGGGTAGTTCCGTTACGCTTTCGCCCAATTGTTACTATTTTGAACGGCTTCAATCAAGGTTTTTTGATCTCCGAACATCGTGTTTGTTTCTGAGACCAGAATTTCCAAATAACGACAGTCGAGGCAAAGGAAAGCTTCGGTTTCGAAGCGATACGTGAAACTGTCCACTGCGATCATTTGAAGAACAACACCATCTTGGTGCCAGTTTTTACCTGTATTTTTATAGACATTGTGGGAACCACATTTTGAGCATTTTCGATCTTGCATGGGAATCTCCTTCTCAGATTTATGCGCTGACCCTGAATATATAAAGCAAACGCATTCAATATTGGGGTTTCTGGAAGGTATCTTGCTATTGAACACAAGCATTTATCTGCATTTCCCCACAATTACCATCTAGTTGCCTAATTTCATTGTACTACCTTCCAGGAATAAAGATAGAAGAAAATAACGGTCTCGAGAATTTAACTCTCGAGACCGTTTCGACTAATTGATCACAACAGGTTTAGCCAGAGACCTTTTTCCAGTTCGTGCTGGCTTGAATGCTCTCAGTAAGAGACTTGCCCTTGCCAAAGATCGCTGCAGCTTGTTCTGCAACTAGGATCTCCAAATGGCGGCAATCAAGGCAGAGATACGACTCCGTAGCAAACGTCTCGGTGATCTTATCTCCTAGCGCCATAACAGTTATGCCATCCCGACTCCAGGATGAATTCACACTTTGATATACGTTGCTTGAACCACATGCTATACAGACTCCGTTTTTCATTGCTCACTTTTCCTTTTGTATTGATAATGGGGAGATTATATGGAAAGAAGTTAAGAGGAGATAACCCCTCTTTGGTCATGTGGAGAAATCAAAACGGTCTCGCGGACTTAACATATCGAGACCGTTTTTTTATTAACCTATGATATAAACCAAAACATGACACAACAAGGGTTTTTGATCATTTCAGATATTACCGGCTATTCTAAGTATGTTAATGAGTCGGAGCTGGAACATGCACGCGAAAGCCTGACTGCCCTGTTGAATCTCTTGATCGACCACACGCAATCTCCCTTGGTGTTATCCAAACTCGAAGGCGACGCTTTGTTTTCGTATGCGCCAGCGGGCGGATTTTTGCAGGGGCAAAGCCTGCTGGATATGATCGAAACTACGTATGCGTCCTTTCGCAAGGCGTTGGAATTGATGGTGCTGAATACCACCTGCCCATGCAATGCCTGCCGCAACCTGCCCAATCTCGACTTGAAGTTCTTCGTTCACTTTGGTTCTTTTATGACACAGAAACTTGGAAATTTCACCGAGCTAGTGGGGAATGATGTCAATTTAGTGCATCGTCTGGCAAAGAACCGCATCAAGGAAAAGATGGGCTTCAAGGCGTATGCCGCATTTACTCAATCAGTGATGGATGCATTGGGGCTTGCAGATTTTCAGAATAGCCTGACGCCGTACCGTGATACTTTCGCGGATGTGGGCGAAGTGCAAATGTACGTGCATGACATGCATGCGGTATGGGAACGCTTGAAGGATAGGGTGCGGATCGAGGTCAAGCCCGAAGAGGCGCTGGTCGTTCGCGAGTACATCTTCCCTGTGCCGCCATCCATCTGTTGGGAGTACATGACCAAGCCCGAATTCCGTCAAATGGTGCTGGGAGTAGAAAAAGTGGAATTAGGCAACCTGGTACAGGGGCGTACAGCGGTTGATTCTGCTTACTATTGTTATCATGGCAACATGGAAACCCGCCTGCTTATTTTGGACTGGCAACCCTTTGAACAATATACAACAGACAGTGTGACGCCTATCGGCGCGAGCTTTAGTATGACAATCAAGTTGGAGCCCATCGAGGGTGGAACGCGAGTAATCAATTTGTGGGGCAAAGCACGTGGAGCGTGGATCCGGCGTAAGCTAAACGACCTGCTCCAAAAAATGATCTTTGTCTCACAAAACGACAAGGGTTTTGAAAAACTGCGTCAACGCATGCAACAAGACCTTGCCGATGGAACTGCGTTCGTCTCCCCGCCCATTGAAGTGGACAAAGCTCAGGTCGCTTCACTTGCAACCCAAACACTGACCCATAGGGATTAATGGTAATTGTTCGTTATGTAGCAAAGCGGCTCGCGGATGAAATTTTAGCAAGACAGCTTACCTCATTCATCACTCTTCAGTCTTCACTATTTTTCCCACCAGCCCATTAGCTCACTCAACGCCAGACTCGGCGTCGCATCGCCTTGCCGTCCGGTATTCCACGTCACGATCAAATCTCGTTTCGCGCGAGTGATGCCCACGTATAACAGGCGTAATCTCTCTTTGACATAATCCAAGCGCGAGCGCATTGTGGCTGCGCCTTCTTCGTACCAATCGTATTCACTGGTCGATTCCAATGCTGTCAACTGCGCCAGTGACTCCGCCGCCAAATCCAAGCCGCCTCGCACGAACCACTTCTCAGAAATGAATCGATCATTCGGCTGGTTCGACGGGAAGTCATAATTATTGACCGACATCATATACACGCGGTCCCATTCCAGCCCCTTCGCCTTGTGCATCGTCGTCACCACCACCCGTCCGCGATGCTTCTCCGGGTCGAAGCCCGAGTCATCATCCGAGAACCCGATGAAGCGCCGTTCATTCTTCGCGATCACCGCCAACTCCGCCGTCAGCTCAGGCAAACGCCAATCCGGGTGATCGTCTGCGGCACTGTGCAACACCAGCGCCAACTTATTCGCCAACGCCAGATCAGACACAGCACTGAACACATCCTGTGCCAAGGTTAACACCAACTGATCGATAGGCAGTGTGACCGCATTCAGCCAGCGCTGCACATTGACTCGGAATTGAGTCAACTCTTCGATGACGTGCATCGGCTCAGACTCACTCAAGACTGCCAGCCAGTCATTGGCATTTTGCGGTGCGATGAAGTTTTCCACATCGATCATCTTGCGCAGGAGATTTGACGTCATTGTGAGAAGAGCACTTTGCGACGAAGTAATCTCCCCGTCATCCGATTCCCGACTCCCGGTGCCCTTCTCTCTCCAATCCCTTCTCCAAACCTCATACGCCTTGGAAAGTTTTCTGGAATTGCCCGGCTCAGACAGATACGACAGCAAATAGCTCAATGCTCCCGCCGCCGCGCGCGTCTCCGACGTAGACGAGATCAATTCAATGGGTTCGATGCCGCGTTGGCGCAGCGCATTGACCATTTCCACGCCGCGTTGGTTGCGCGGCACAAGCACGGCAATGGTTGGCTGTTCTTCAATGGGGAAATCCGCGAATGAATCGACATATCCCTTAATGGATTTCGCCACTGCTTCAAGTTCCTGCTCTGGCGCGTATTTTGTAGAAATGAATTTGATCGCTTCCGGGTTATCGGGCGGATTCTGCTGCGGATCATTCTCTGGCACCGGCACGATATGAGGCACGGATAGCGCTGTCCGCACATTCGGGTCGGGGTGGGCGGTCATGACCCAGTCAATGAGATGATTGGCAATCGCCAACACTGAGAGTTGAGAACGCCCCGACTCGGGCATGTCCACGCTTGGGTTTTCACGGATGAAGGCACGCAAGAGTTCAGGGGATGCCGTCGTGAACGTCTCAAAGATGGCTTGGTTCGGGTCACCCACGCGCACCCAATTGCCGCCAGTAGGGGTGAGGTCCCCTCGCCCTGTATTCGATGCGCCAGATAACAACGCCAAAATCCGTTCCTGTGTCTGACTCGAATCCTGCGCCTCATCTTCCAATATGTAAGGATAGCGATATTGCAAACGCTCGCGGAATTCATCGTCTGTTTCGAGCAATGTCAACGCCAAACGGATGAGGTCGTCAAAGTCCACGGCGCCGCGGTAGGCGAGGGCACGTTGATAGTCCGCGTAGATGCTATAGCCAAGCTCTGCCAAAGGCAACGGCGCGAACGAGGCGTCGAGTTTGAGACGCAGCTTTTCGGGAGTCAAGAGGCGGTCTTTGGAGGAGCGGATAAAGGCAAGGGCAATGGAGTCCAATAAATCCGGCAGCTGTTGTCGTTTCACCCAATCCCGTTTGGAGTTGTCGAGCGCCGGGTCGAGATAATCGTCAAGTGAGTGACTCGCTAGCCAGGCATTGACCGCCTCACGGCGAATGAACCCCGCCTCACGCTCATCGATGATGCTGAAGCGTTCCTCCAACCCAACCTTTGCTGGCTTCTCACGGACGATGTCATGTGCAAGCCCATGCAGGGTGCGCACGCGATATTTATATAACGCCTGCAGCGGGTTATCGAAGAAACGTTTGATGCGCGTTTCGAAATTGTCCACTGCCGAGTTGACGAGGGTGACGATGAGGATCTCTTGATTATCATCAAGCCGTCCCTCTTGGATGAGCTTCGCTGCCAATGCTGAGAGGATATGCGTCTTGCCTGCACCAGGCACGGCGGCAATGCCAAGCCGTCCGCCGTTGTAGCGAAGGATTTGTTGCTGAGAGGGGCGTGGGGTGAAGGAGGTTGTCATTTGGTTGGATTGATTTTACTCTGTGTACCCGCAAGGAGTTAATGTTTTGCTAGTCTAGTTATCAGGTAGAACGTCTTTTCCTGAATCTCCCAAGGTCCAAAATCTTGTACATCCGCAAGATGGAATATCTGCCTCCCAACCAGCCCACGAGTTTGCCAAATAGCGCAGTCAATCCTTTGGGAGCTTTCGGAAGTTCAATGGCAGATGTGAAGTCTGCGATGCGGTCTTCAATATGAAAAACATAACGGCTTGCTTGGGTGACCTTTGGTTTTGTATCTAAAAAGACACGCAACTCATCATGTTCTTCTTTTGTCATCCAATGCGGCAGGTCGGAGGTCGCTTTGAAGTCACAGATATGAGCGAGATCTTGCAGGAGCACTCTTTGTTCATGGCTAAGGGAATTCCCCTTTTTTTCAAAATAGACTATATCGGGATCAATGTGAAATAAGGGTTTTAGCCATAAACGATGAATGGTTGTGCGGATGGCGTTCCTTGTACCGGGGATGGTTGGGTTATAGAACAAGTACGCATCGTGATAACGCTCCCAATACGGAGCAACATCCGGACCGATCCGAATCGCATCACATATCCCAATGGCAGGCAGAATAGGCGTGCCACAAGTGAGAAAGAAAGCATCCGCGCCCATTGCATCACGCAGGGTTTGCAAACATTCACGGTATGCGGCTTCACGCGGCATGTCTTTGAACCGTTTTCCCTTTAATGCGCCGCCGTATAAAAAGTCCAGCTTGAGATAGTCAAAGCCCCAGGCGCGGACCTGTTTCATGAGCGCAACCAGCCATTTGTTCACATCAGGATGCGTTGTATCGAGCGCGTACAACCGTTCGCCCCAGTTAAATCCAGCCGAAGCGAATTGTCCATTTTCTTTGCGCAGAAACCAATCTGGATGTTTGCGAAAGAGATGCGACGATCTGGTAGCGATCAACGGCGCAAGCCACAGCCCTGCTTTTCTTCCAGTGGATTTGATTTTTTCGGCAAGCGCCTGCATGCCCAACGGGAATTTATGGTTTGCCTCCCAATCACCAATATCCATTTGCCAGCCATCATCCACTTGCAAGACATCAAATGGCAGGTCACCAATCTCGTCAAATATCTTGTAAAGTTTTACTTCGCTGATCGCATAATACAAGCTGTACCACGAACACCAAACACGTGGAGTGTTGTCTTTTTTTGACTTACCAAAACGACGTTCCAACTGCTCGACATATTTTTCAAAGACAGCACCTTCCTGCCCGAACGCGACGAACCACTCGATCTCATCCGCTTCACTCCGCCCTTTGAGCTGGTCCTTGACGAGGGACACGATCGCATCTGTGGCAAGTGCGCCAACCAAAAGCACATTCCCATCCGCAAATTCCACTGCGCCCAGCCACGAACCATTCAAGTATTTTTTATAAACAAACTCTACATCCACTTGCAGCGGATGAAAGATGGCTGGCTTTTGCACCGGAATTGGTCTTGGGTCGGTCCAGGTTGCAAGTGACCACGATTGCCAGCCATGGCGATAATATCTCACCGGCTGGGATGGAAGGTCAACTTGCAACCCTTTCCCTTTTATGATCTTGGGACTTTCCAGAATCTCTGAGAATTGAATTCTGGGCATGGAATACTCGGTTTCAGAAAAATGATATGTAGGAACTATAAATTAAATTCGAAATGCCAGTCGCATTAGGAATTTTTCTCTCTATTTATTATTAGCGCGTTTTGTAGAGAATTACATTAAGGCTTTTGGACAAACATCAACAGAGTAGATGGGAACTTATCTGTCACCAGTAAAAAGCCTTGGTCCTCTAGCACCACCAAGCCTTCGAGATTGCGGGCGTTGTCACCATCCAACGTCAATTGAATGGGAGCTGCATCCGCGAGGATGATGCCATTGGGGGTATAGGTCATTTTGACGAGGCGTTCCACCTGGTCTTGTTGTGCATGCGTGGGACCCTCGCCGTATTTTTGTGCGAGCGGGTCAACTGAAGGCGTGAGGTCGGTATCGCCCGGGAAGAAATAGTTGATGACCCAGAAATCATTTCCCGAATCAGCGGCGGCATCGGTGAGACGATATTCGAGGTTAGGGAATGAGACGGTGCCCTGCAGGTTCAATTCAAAGTCAAAAGCGTGTGCAACAGGAGCGGAGTTCAAACCTGCACCGTTGATCTCAAAAAAGGTCAGCACAAAATCTTTTTCTATAATTATGGCTTCGTCCGTATGATTGTCTGACGGAAACGCAACGGGAATTTCAACAACATTGGAAGTGTCCAACGTGATCTGACTCTCATAAGCAGAAATTTCACCAGAGACGATGTAGCTGTGCATATCGGTCCCTTCACCCGCTTCGATGGTCAGGAAAACCTGGTCACCATGGAAGACGATCGACTCATAACCTTGAAAATTTGGAATCGATTCTTTCAAGCCAGGCGCATTCAAAATAATTGGCTTGGGTTCCAATGGGATGTCTGCTTTTAGTGACGCTTGAATGTCTGTTTCAGAGAGAGCAAACAATGCACCATCGCCTTCACCGAATCGTTCAGGATATTGCGGCAGGAGGATCAACGTCTCACCATGCCAAGCCAAACCAGAAAGTTCTGCCTCAGGGACAGCGATGGGTCCGGTCAGTTCGAGGTTGGTCACAGGTTGTTCGGTGGTAGATGCAGACACAGGCGGGTTTTGTGAGTAAAACCAAGCTGATGCAGCGATCAGAAGAATGAGCAAAAAGATAGGTGTCCAATGTTTGTTTTGAGTTTCCATGATGTTCTCCTAAGGTTTATTTTACTTGCCCTGAATTGATGTCCACCATCAACACCGAGGTATCCACGGCTTCAAAATCGTTCCCTGATAACACATCCAGCAAATGGAGCATGTCATTGTCCCATCGTTCATCAGGCGTACCGCTCACATACCAGTTCGAGCCATTATCTGCGAGGACAATTCCATAGAGCTTGAAAGCTTGCAGCAAAATTTGCATTTCAGGCGGGAAACCAGAAATATCGAAATCAGCTTTCAAACGAAAACGTGCACCCATGGGCGGAGTTCCTTTTTGAGTTTCGGAGGTTTGATGTCGTGCGGGCCAGATGTAACCAGCCGTGTTTTCAACTGTGAATCGTAAAGCATGAGTGATCTCGCCTGCTTCAATTTCATCGTATCGCACCAGCCCTGGCAGAATAGGCAAACCTGCTGCGTCAGCGGATGTCCATGATTCGGGGCGCAGGGCATGTGAGTTCATATCCCAAATAGCACCTGAGCCGCCATTCCAATTCATGCCGTCAAAGCTGGCATCGTAAATCTCGTAGAGGGTACAGTTTTCAGTATCAATAGTGAGAACGTGATGATCAGAACCATATTCTATGTTTGGATTCTCAAGTATTGGATATGGTCCCTTGTCCGATTCATCGGGATAATAAAACTCCGGCTCAACCTTCGGGACGGTTGAGCCTGCCACGATATTGAACGGGATTCCGATCGGACCTCCGTCCCACGTCCCCGAGCCAAAGTCCATGTGGAAACTTTCGTCGCGTCCAATAGAGTCAATCCATGCCTCTGATAGAGGATGAACGGGCAGCGAGTCAACACGGGCGTTCCAAAAATTGTCCGCGTGGAAGATGGGGCAGCCTGCAATGACAGTCGAGGCTTGGGTGGACGAGTCAGGTTGCGGCTGAGTGAGAGGCGTTTGTATGAGGGGGGATTCTGTCGCAGCAGGCAATTCGGTTGGTATGGAACCCTCAGGCTCAGTGGTGGAAATCCGATTGGTTTGCAGACTGCAAGCGAGGGATGTCGTAAGTATTACGATGATGAAATTAAACAGTTGGAATTTCATCTTGTCTCTTTCTGTTCATAAAGACGCCAATTGCGATGAATAGAAACAATTCTGCATAACGATAAGCGGTTTGCAGGTTGAGTTGCAAAGCGAACCCGCCAAAAAAATCGCGATAGGTTTGGACGTCCCAATCAGGAATATGCATCCATAAACGATTGAAGATGAAGAGACAGAAAAAGGTCAGAGCAAGTTTTGTGTTGGAGACCTGATCCAACAAACCGATCAAAATGATCTGCGGGAGAAATAGGAATGTTGCAAAGCGGTTATAGTCTGTGCCGCCAAAGAAAGAAAGAATGAGTACAAGAACCGAGTAACCGATCAAATAACTCCGTCGGGAATTGGGAAGCTGTTGAAATGCGGTGCGGACGTCCGTTAAATTTGCCAGCAGGAACAAGGGCAGAAAATAAGCAATGATCGAAAAAATGAAATTGACCGGAAAGCTGGGAATGAAAAACAGAGCAATAGCATTGAGCAGCCCTTCTGTACTTAATCCAATGAGTTGAAAGTTTTCGGTGACCGGGATCAAATAGCGGGGCAGAAACACAGCAGGCAAAACCAAGATCGCTGCAATAAGATCCTGTTTAGCAGCAAGGGTTCGCATTTTAGAATCTTGTGCCACCATAAAAAGATAGGCTGCAAGCGGAACAAGCGTGAACTCACGAATAGTTGAACCTATGATCGTGAGAATGAGCAGGGGCAGGAATCGCCGCTCAAAGGCAAAATAGGTTTGCAAGAGGATGAGTGCGTAGGCAAGATGATCCGGGCGGAAAGGATCGAAGACAAGGAACTTGATGTTGAACATGGAAAAAGCTGTAACAAAGAGGGCGATCCATGCGCCGCGATTGGATTTGGTCAGCCACTGTACAAAATAAAAAATGCCCATGAGTTGGGCGATCGCGCCGAAATACGCTATGACGAGAAATCCGTTTTCGATGGAAAGACCAGTAAGTGAAAGCAGATGGACCAGCCCGGGTGTGAAAAAGCGATATGCAAAGGGACTAGCCAGAGGTTCGGCATTGAATCCGTCTTTGGCTAAGGCAATGTAGTATGCGAAGTCCCATTGATTCTGGGTGGTGTTAATGGTGTTGGTGAGAAGGTCGATAATAATGATCAGAAGGAAGGAGATGGGAAATACCCATCTGCTATCAAGATAGATTTTTGTTTTCATTAGCTCCCCTGATGTTGTAACACCTTCTGGAAGGCCCTCAATAATGCTCCACGTTGTTCAAAACCTGCCGCGCCAAGGTCAGACAATGCCAGAAATATTTTTTCGCGACAACGGGCGAGCAGACCACCAACAAGGCGGGATAAGGTTTCGGTCTCCATTTCCACTTCGTCAGAGTCGAGCCAGGCACGACCCGATGAAGCATCCCAATATCGCGAGAGAACATAGGGATGGGTAAGCGGTTGAGAAACACGCTGCGACCAGCCATCTGAGCCGGGATCAAGCCAGAATTGAAATGCCGCCGGGCGGTTCATCATTAAGAAGGTGTAAGCAGGAGCAACGAGCACGGCGTCTTTATCTTCGTTGCGCCATGATTCAAGATATTGAGCCGCAATGACCCCATCTTGCAGCATGGTAATGTATTCCATGCCGAGGTCGAAGCCGCTCAAATCTTGGATGGGTTCCATTGCATTGCGAAACTTCTTGATGGACTCCACAAGGCTGGCGGCAATGCGCACAGCATCGAGGTTGGTGTGAAAGCCAAAATCAGGCTGCGAAAGGACTTCGCCAAATAATCTGCGCAGGAAGAAATCAAGCGGAAGTGGCTGATCCATTCGATAATTTTCGATCCATTCGCGCAGCATGGAATAGCGAGCGCCCAAAGCGAAGGTAATGCGTTCCTGTGTTTCAGGGTTGATCTGGTCAAAGGTCGAAAGCCGTAGGTCGCGTTGACCATAAACGATATCTGCCAACAATTGCGCACGGATGAGATCTGTGCCGAGGGCAAACATAAGGGCGTGGGCAATATCGAACTTTGAGGGATGAACATTCCATGTTGGGTGTGCAAGCGCGGATAAGGTGAGCAGCGCTTTGCTGGCAGGTTCATCACGCAGAGAGCGAGATGGGCGGTTGCTGCGCCACGGGATCCCAGCAGCATCTAAGCGATTCGAAATGGAGAAGCGTAATGAGTCGGAGAGATATGGCGCGAGGACGACGATCTCGGATGGGGGTGTTCCCGCTTCAATGAGCAAACGGATTTTCTCCACGACCTGATCCAACATTTCAGGATGGAAATGGGTCATGATGAATTCCATTGCGGGTTGGCTGCCATCGGCTTCGATTACGCTTTGATTGGTGATGGCAGCGATCATTGCATTGGATAGCTGAATGACATTCGACGAAGAGACGAATGACTCGTTCAGTTCGATGACGGCTTCGCATCTGCGGTTCAAATCGTAGCCGCTAGCTGGATCACCGCCCAGAAATTTTCTGTAGCCTGCACCTTGGTCGTAGAGCAAAAGCGCCGAGTCGAATTCAGGCAGCCATTCATCGAGAATGTCATGCGAAGCGGAAACATCTTCTTCCACATTGTCATAAATGAGGTGACGGTACGTTTGTGTGAGATAGGAACGTGCCTGGTCATTGCGCCAGAGAATGTTTTTGAAGATCTCAAACTGGAGCGAGAAATCAAGCAGGTTGTGGTCGTAGCAATATTGACGGAAAAGGTTGGCACATTCCTGCGCATCGGCATAGACACGGCGTTGGGCAGGGTCACCGAACCAGGCGGTATCTAACCGAGCACCGATCTCGGAATGTGGAAAGCCTACGATAGCGGCTTTGTTGAGATTATCAATGATCTGGGAGTACAGGCGGTTGCGATTGATGGTGACCGAGTCGAAATATCCGTGCTCTTCGATCAGTGGACGTACCAAATGCGCCATGTAGTACTGCGCAGTTTCAAGGGTTAGGAAGATGGGCGGCTGGTCTGGGTTGCGGAAACCGGCTTCTTCAGCGGCAAGCGACCAGAACAGGTCGCACATGCGGCGTGCAAGACCGCCAATAGTGGCGGGTGTCACTTCGCCGCCCGCCATGCGGTCTGGGCTTTCAAGCAAGTCGAGGTAGGGTTCTTGAAGAGTACGTTGGGGAGTTAAGAGAAGGATCGAATCAGCAGGAATGCCCTGTTCGAGCAGAAAGCGAATTCGTTCAACGCCTGCGGTGGTCTTGCCTGTGCCTGTCACACCGGAGACGAAGAGACGAGCATTCAGAGGCGACTCAATGATCTGACGCTGAAGCAGGCTAAGGTTAAGCATGAAGCGAATGTAAAGTATCGCGGAAGTTTTGTCAATGAAAAGTCCCCAAGTTTGCGGCTCGGGGACTTTTATCCGTTCAAAATAAATTATCCACTTGGGGTGGGTGAGACCTCAGGCGTGGCTTCGGTCGGTTCTTCGGTGGAGTCGCTGCTGGTGTCATCAAAATAATAATCACTGCTGCCAACGCTGCACACTGCCACTTGATCGCCTATCAAACATGAACTCAGCCCACTGTACCCCATCACGCTCAACAGGGAAATCACGTCGTCAGATGAATTCGCGAGCATGACGAGAGTGTTGCCCTTCTTCGCCGAGTCGAAGAGTAGCAGACCATTACCAGACCGGCTGACATCGCCAAATGCTAGCGTGCTGAGAATATCTGTATCGATCTCCACATCCGCTTTTTTCAGATATCCATCGAAATCATCTGTCGCTTCGAACGAACCAATGATGATGGCATCGCCGGAGGTCGGCACATTCTCTACAAATTCCAACTTGTAGTTCAGCGAGCGCATCGTCGATTGCATACCTCCCAACGCGGCAACAAGTTCGGGTGTCTTTTCCAAGTCAGATGATACATATACTTTCACTGTCTTGTCATTGAATATATAAGGAAAGACATCGAAGTTCGCGGTTCTCTCACCAGAGAGGAT
>JBEBCV010000368.1:0-6077 GCA_041157505.1 Chloroflexota bacterium
TATGCTTGAAGGGACCGACGAAAGACACATCAATACGGACTCTCCCGTTGCCGAGCGCTTGCACGTTGCGATAGTCTGAGCCGTTGCCGAGGAAACAGCCTTTGCTGTCGAATACTTCGGCGTTGCCTGCCCAGCGTCCGATGCCCTGCTTGAATTGAATGGGAGAGTTTGTCATGGAGTGAGTCTGTTTTGTAACCATAGACCATGGACGATAGACCATCAAAACCAGTCTATGGTCGGCGGTCTATCGTCCGCGGTCGTTCTTATCCGCGCACCAGTTTGTAGGTTTGATTCTCTTTGGGCGTGTTTTCAAAAATGGCTTTGAAATCTGTTCCCTGCGGCTGCGCGGTGATGTAGCGTCCTTCGACAGAGACTTCGAGTGCGTCGCCTTCGAAGACCCAGGGAGATAGAGCATATGATCCATCTTCTCGCGGGGTGATGGTGACGGTGTGATCTGTCCCTTTGCCATCGGGCACGTTCAGGAATTTACCTTCTTTGCGTCCTTCGGTGTGTGTGGTGTGGAAGTACAACGCCAAGGTATCGAAGAACTGCAGGAGTTTGTAGTTATTGAACAAGGCTTTCTCTTCGATCCAAGCCTGGGAGGTGGAATCCTTTTCGAGGTCGGCTTTGAGGCGGGCTTGACGGGCTAATTCGTAGGCGAGCATCGCATCCGCTGAGGCTTTGTGCTCATGCGATATCTTGTCGATGAAAATAAAATCCGAAAGACCATAGCGCCCGTTGAACAAACCATAGGTGTGCATGGACGAGAGCAAGCCGCAATAGGCATGATGTTTTTCGTTGAACTCGGGCGAACCTTTGCTGGTTTGAATAAGATACTGAATGGGGGTCTGAGTGAGGTGATGCGGCAAGCCCGTGGTCGGCGATTGCTCGCGCAACGCGTCGATGGGCGCCCAGCCTTCGTCGTGATGTTCAACGACGTAGACGACGAGATCGCGCGGCGTGGGTTGAGCAAAGTCCGCGTTGCCAAATGCACGCGCGAGTTGACCACAGGTGCGAGTATGGTCGGGCTGTTCAATAGCAAAGTTTGGTTTGCCTTCAAGGGCGGTCTGGATGATCATGGCTCTCCTCTTTGACGATAGACGATTGACCATAGTCTGTCGTCTATCGTCCATCGTCTCTAAGGTTGTTGAATTCTCACAAAATCCTGAATCTGAAAAATATGCGTCTTGCCTTCGCGTAATTTATGGGTGATGATGCGGCGGTTGTTGGGGTCAATAAAATAATGATTGTTGTGAACGAGGGTCTTGGAGATGTTGCTATCGATGGTAAAGACGTAGTTATACGGCGTGAGCTCGGAGCCATGCAGGCTCAACTGCTCGCTGGTTGCCCAGCAGAATTTTCCGTCGGTGGAAATGTCAGAATGAAAAACGGTCTTGCCCACTTCATATAGATTTTCAAAGTCTTCCATCAAATGCCAACTCTTACCGATCTCGTTCCAATACACATCCATGTGAACAGCGGCGGATTCGATAAAGTCGCCTTTGGGGCTGAAGGTTTTGCACAAGCCTTCCCATCGTCCCATGAAGCATTGATATGGAATGGTTGATTTCGGGTCACCGTACGTCTTCGTCATGTTAATCTCCAATTTGATATTTGAATCGGTCGCCGCGATAACGGGCTTGCAAGAACTCAAGTGGTTCGCCAGCCGCGCTCAACACCACGCGTTGAATCATCAGCACAGGTGAGCCCAAAGACATGTGAAGCAGCTTCACGTCGAGGTCTGAGGCGGCAACAGCTTCGATGGAACGAGTCGCATGCGATGTCGCCATCTGCGGGATGTGAGCGATGTAGTTGAGCGATCCCCCATCCAACAAACCCGCCTCATCGATCTGACCCGCAACGGCTTCGGGTAAATAAGCGGTGTGATGCCCGATAGCTTCATCTGCCGCGAGGCGCAAACGGCGGATGCGATAGACACGAGTCTTATGCGGAAGTTTCAAACTCGCCGCTACTTCCTTGTTCGCTTCGATAAATCCTTTTTCAATGACCTGCCAGCCTGGCTTGATGCCTTTTTCGGTCATGAACTCGGTCAGGCTCTTGCGTTCTTCGGGGCTGTGAGTCATTTTGGGCGGTGCAACGAAGGTGCCACGTCCGCGCTCGCGGATGAGCAAACCTTCATAGACAAGATCGCTCAACGCCTGACGAACTGTGATGCGGCTCAAACCGAACGAAGTCTGCAATTCCTGTTCGCTGGGGATGAGGTCGTTCTGCTTCCACTCGCCCGACTCGATCTTCTCGAGCAGGTGCTGTTTGAGTTGATAATGCAAAGGCAATGGTGAATTTCGGTCAACTTTTGGCATGAGAACCAGCTTTCTGGGTAAATGTTATAACATTATAACAATAATACCTATTTGCCAATGGAGTGTCAAGTGTCAGGTTTTGAGTGTCAGGCTAGAAAGCGGGGAGATCCCAAAGTTTCAATCCTGTCCCCTCGTGCATGGCGCGTTGGACGGGGACGCCGTCGTATGCAGTGAGCGTGAACTCAACTGCAAAGGCTTTTGCGCTGGATGCATGCCCGCCTATCACAACCACACCTGCATCGTTGGCTTCTTCATCTTGATAGGATAAGGTCAGGTGCAGATGAACATGCGGTTCGCCATCCAAAACGGAAATGGTGCCATGTCCCGACAGGATCTCCAACGGACGGAAAAAGAACAAAGATGGGTTGCGTTCGCGAGTGCGAAAGTTGTATTCGCTCAATTCCACACTGGTGATGCCTCCCAGCAATTCAAACGTAGCGGCTTGAATATTTTCTTTTTTCGCAATTTTTGCAAGCGCATCATGAATATATTCTTCATCGGTGATCGTACCCATGAAAACACGCGTTGTCTTGGTGTTGACCTGTGCCAGTGAAATACCCATTTTTTCTCCGTGAATTTATGTCGTTTATTTTATTAAGGTCTTCGCACCGTTCATGATGAGCACTTGGGCAATGCCAAGAATCATCGTCGCGCCACGTACGATCATGTTATCTGCGTCGGCTTTCACACCAGCTGTGATTCCCGCGGCAACGCCAGCTTTTTTACAAATGGCGAAAACCTTGTCGATCATCTCTTGCACTTCGGGGTGATTGGGTCCATCGGGGAAGCCCATATTAAGCGAAAGGTCACGAGGACCGATGACGACAGCGTCCACGTGCGGTTGGGAGATCATGGCTTCAAAGTCGTCGAGCAAGGTGGGGTCTTCAAATTGCGGAATGACCATTGTCTGTTCGTTGGCGAATTGGATGTATTTCTCTGCTCCCCCACCATACGCCATGTATTTGGATGCGCGCGAAATGCCCACGCCTCTTTTCCCAACGGGTGGATATTTCACTGCATCCACAAGCATTTTCACCTCTGACGCATTTCGCAGGTCGGGCATCATCACACCCAGCATGCCTGCATCGAGATATTGCAGCACAAGCTTCGGGTCTTTGGGTCCGATGCGGACGAGAGGGGTCATACCCGTCAACTCGCAGGCGCGGATGACGTTGACGGCTTGGTCGGGGTGGAGCAGCCCGTGTTCGGCGTCGAGCATGTAGTAGTCGTAGCCTGCCAAGCCGAAGAGTTCGGCAAGCTGCGGATCGGTCGAGGTGGAGATGACGCCCAAGGCTGGCTGACCAGACTTGAGTTTAAGTTTGAGGCGATTTTCCTGAATAAACATCCTATATTGCTCCTGCAGATCTTAATTCAGAAAGTTGTTCCTCATTCATCCCCAATAAATTTTTGTATACCTCATCATTATGTTGACCCAACGTGGGCGGCGCTGAGAAGGTGTCTTCGTAAGTGTCGGAAAGTTTTACGGGGTTGCCTGGCATCTTGGCTTTACCGCCGAGCGGATGCTCGACCTCGACGACCATGTTGCGCGAGAGGACTTGCTCATCGGCGAGGGCTTGCGCCATGTTGTTGACGGGTGCGCAGGGAATGCGTTTGGCTTGCATGCTATCGAGCCAATGCCTTTGGGTGTTGGTACAAAGAATCTCGTTGAGACGTTTGTTGATAAGGAGTTTGTTCTTCCAACGCCCAGGTTGACCTTTATTCTCTTCGGTGTTGAGATCGGGCGCGTCAACAACTTCCATGAGCGCCGTCCAAAAATTATCGGTGATGACAGCGATGATGATGAAGCCATCGGAACATTGAAAAGTATCGTATGGGACATGTACAAAATGCCCATTGCCGAGTTTGTCGGGAATATCACCCGAAAGGAAATACATGGTCGCCATGTAGTTGAGCAGACTGATCTGCGCGTCGAGCATGGAGATGTCCACGTGCTGTCCACGCCCTGTGGTGTGACGTGCTTGCAATGCGGCGAGCACGCCGATTACGCCCATCAGTCCGCCGCCGAGGTCACCGATGGGAATGCCTGAACGCGTGGGCGGGTTATCAGGTTGACCTGTGATGCTCATGCCGCCACCCATCGCTTGGGCAACCATGTCGAAAGCGGTGCGGTCTTTGTTGGGTCCCGTTTCGCCAAAGCCAGTAACGGTACACGTGATAATGCGCGGATTGATCTTGGAAAGATGCTCGTAATCAATTTTGAGGCGTGTTGTTACGCCTGCGCTGAAGTTACTCAAGACGATGTCGGCAGTTTTGACCAATTCGTAAAAGACTTCCAAGCCTTTTTCTGATTTGAGGTCGAGGGTGATGCTTTTCTTGTTGCGATTGAGCGTCATGTAGTACGCGCCGAAACCGTTAAGGCTGTTCTTCGGGTCTTTTTCCAACAAGCGGCGCGTGCCTTCGCCTGTGACAGGCGGCTCCACTTTGATGCTTTCCGCACCGAGGTCAGCGAGGATCATGCCAGCGTAGGGTCCGCTGAGCATGTGAGTGAGATCGAGAATTCGAATTCCTTGAAGGGCTTTCATTGAGGTTCCTTGTGAGTTGTAAATTGTTGTTTGACGATTGACCATAGACCATGGACGATAGACAAGCAGGTTCATCCGTGGTCAATCGTCTATCGTCTGTCGTCGTTCCATGCAGGGAAGCGCATACGATAGGTCATATACATCAACCCAGCGATTTGTAAAAGTAAAAATATCAACGTATTGCCGAAAATGGCAAGATACGAGAGCGTACATATCAAATTTGGGATATGACCGAACAAAACCTTTTTTAGATTCCATTCAGGGATGTTATGTTCGGGCGCAACGTGAATGTCCCAGTATTGGCTTTGCCATAATCCTTTGAAGGTACCCACGATGAGGAAGGTTACCAGCGCGGTCAGCCAGATGTTGCTGATGAATTTATCGGTCACCGCCCATGCGGAGAGCAAGACTTGACCTTCGCCGAGTCCCCAGAACAAACCGAAGAATAAAACCTGCAGCAGGTGAAGTTCGCGTCCGTGTGTGAGGGTGCCGCGCGGCCAGAGATAAAAATAAGCAAAGTAGATAACACAAACACACAACAACGTGAAAGACCACCAATAAAGATTTGAAATCTGTTCGCGTGTCGCGATTGGTTTGCTAAGAAGGGTTGGTAAAACACCTGTCAGAACGCTGAGGATGAATCCGCTGGTGAAGTAGATGCCGCCGCGAATCCATGCCAAGCGCGGACTGTAGCCAGTGACTGTCCCCTTTTGGGATTGCAGGGTGATGGAAAGAAATAAAAGCCAGCCAATCAACGCAAAGAGAAAATAATCCATTGCGGAGTTGGTGAAAGACCAGAAGGGAGAGAAGATGGGATGCATAGTTAGACGATAGACGATAGACGATAGACCATGGTCAATCGTCTATCGTCTATGGTTAAAGAGCTTTTAAGTACTCCACCACTTCCCCCTTCGACACCACATCGCCATACTTCGAATTGATGTCGAACAGATTCGCTTCATGCGGACCGGGGTGCCGATCTGCTACACATTCGCGAGGGACGATGACGCGGAAGCCGTATTGCATGCCGTCCACGGCAGAGGCGCGGATGCAGCCTGAGGTGGAACAGCCGGTGAGCAGAATCGTGTCCACACCGAGGGATGTGAGAGTGGCAGCGAGAGATGTGCCAAAAAATGCAGATGCGTATTGTTTGACAATGATGATGTCCGATTCAATGGGTGTGAGTTGAGGGACAATCTCTGCCAGCGGCTCA
>JBEBCV010000369.1:0-6532 GCA_041157505.1 Chloroflexota bacterium
CGGGAAATAATTGGGTCTTGATCCAAAATGAACCGCAAAAATGCTGGGCTAATTCGGAATTTATTGCACTAAAAGAAGAAGGGGATCTCAGAGCATTACCATCCATGTACCCAGATGGCTACAAAAAACCTGTTTCACCATATTATGGTCCAACCACTGTCCTTACAGCCGAGCGTAATGGCAATGAGATTACTGTCACCTGGGTGGAGGTCATCGTCAGCCCCGGAAAATATGAAGATGAGAATATGTTTCCCTACATCGTTGAAGTGTGGACATGTAAAGATGGACAGATTGTCTTCGACACCCTCGGCTCACGCGTCCCCTTTATCACTTTCACCGACGAACCCGGTTGCGCCGAGCCCTCTCATGGACGTGTATATATCCAGGAAAAACATGGCTATGCCGGTCCTGCAGAGATACCATGGCCAGACAATTAGTCAAAACTTGAAAATAAAAAAGTCCTTGATTTCTCAAGGACTTTTTTGTGGCTCCTGGCATAGGACTTGAACCTATAACCTAGCGGTTAACAGCCGCTCGCTCCGCCGATTGAGCTAGCCAGGAACGCGAGCGGTATTATATGCATATGCCTTAGGAATGTCAAGTAATTTTTTTAGTAATGTACCGAGCTCAAATTATCCAATTTATCGGTTTTGTGCGTGGCAGTGATCTGTCGGACGGTACCTGTCAGTCCCCGCACGACAAGGGTATCAGTGGTAATGTGATCTCCGTAATAATGCACACCTTTGAGAAGTTCGCCGTCTGTGATGCCGGTAGCAGCGAAGAAGACATCTTCTGAGGATACAAGGTCATCCATCGTCAATACTTTGTCGAAGTTATAACCTTGTTCACGTCCACGGCGAAGTTCGTCTTCATCGCGCGCATATAACTTCCCTTGAATTTCGCCGCCCATGGCACGCAAGGCACAGGCAGCCAAGACGCCTTCGGGTGTACCACCAATACCGAGAAGAACGTCTACACCAGAGTCTGTCCACGAGGTCATAAGAGCCGCTGCCACATCACCATCAGGGATCTGGCGGATACGAGCACCTGCTTTGCGTATCTCGGCAACCATTTCATCGTGACGCGGACGGTCGAGGATGATGGTGGTGAGATCTTCAACGGCTTTGCCTTTCGCCTTGGCAATGGCATGTAAATTTTCAGTGATGGATTTTTCAATATTGATCTTGCCTTTTGCCTCTGGACCTACTGCGATCTTGTTCATATAGAGGAAAGGTCCGGGGTCAAACATGGTTCCACGCGGAGCCAATGCTACAGTAGCAAGTGAGTTGGAACGACCAAAAGCCAAAGGGCGAGTCCCATCGATCGGGTCCACCGCCACATCAACATCTGGGGAAGAGCCGTTGCCTACTTTCTCGCCGTTGTACAACATGGGAGCTTGATCCTTCTCCCCTTCTCCAATAACGATGACGCCGTTCATGTCTACTGTACTGAGGATGAGACGCATCGCGTTCACTGCAGCTTGATCTGCGCCTTCTTTATCGCCTCGTCCCATGAAGCGACCTGCCATCATTGCAGCCGCTTCGGTCACGCGCGCAAGTTCAAGCGCGAGATTACGAGTGGGTGTAGCGCCGAGAACTCCCATGAAATCCTCCAGGATTTAAATTATGAACCAGGTGAGAAAATAAAAACCGATAACCGCCCCCCACAACCATGAGTCGATTCGGTCGAAGAAGCCGCCATGACCGGGGATGATATCGCTTGAGTCTTTGATGCCAGATTGCCGTTTGATCATGCTTTCGCCAAGATCACCAAGCGGCGGCAGGGAACCAAGCAACAGCCCAAGCAGTGCACCTTGCCAAATAGTGATACCGTGAATGTGATTTCCAAATGTTTGAAAGACCCAAACATAAAATGCACCAGTATGCGCACCAGTAAGGACGCTGGCAATGTAGCCTTCCCAGCTTTTCTTGGGGCTTAGGCGGGGAGCCATTTTATGCTTACCGTAGGCACGCCCGATCGAGTAAGCTCCAGAATCACCTGCCCAAACACAGAACATGACCAGCATGAACCACCACCCACCTTCCGGAAGATTCCGAAGGTCGAGTAGATAGGAGCCGATCCAACCGATGTAGACAATACCGCCAACGGTGACTCCAAAATCGAGCGCGGACTGATCCCGTCCGCGCTCGTAAGCTACCATGTGAACTGCCATTGCAATAAGAATGGCTATGGCAAAAATAGGTTGTGCATATTGCGGGAAAAACATGCGGGCGAAGGTCACCACCGCCACGCCGCCCACGGTTACGATCATATTGGGGTCGAACTTGACGGCACGGAACAAATGCACGTATTCCCATGCTGCACCAATGAGAAAGGTACCCATCAGCAAATAATAAAGGATGCCGCCAAGAAGAATGGCGGGCACCCCGACCAACGCTAAACCAAGTGCTGTGATTAATCGTCTACGCATTGGATTCCTGTAATTCCCCCGAAGATACCTTTCCATAGCGCCTGTCGCGATTGGCAAATGTTTCCAGTGCGCGGCGATACTCTTCCTTATCGAAATCAGGCCAGAAGGTTGGGGTGATATACCACTCCGAATATGCCGCCTGCCAAATGAGAAAATTACTGACGCGCAATTCGCCCGATGTACGGATGATCAGATCTGGGTCGGGCACACCTGCAGTAAACAGGTATCGGTTAACCAACTCATCAGTTACATCATCGGCGGGAATCCCATCTTTGATGATTTTTTGAATGGCATTGACGATCTCATCTCGACCGCCATAATTGAATGCCACGTTGAGGATCAAGCGATCGTTATTCTTGGTCAATTCAATGGCATGCAAGACTTTCTTTTGAATAGCGGGGTCGAGTCTTTCAAGACGCCCAATATGACGAAGCTGGACGCCCTCATTGTGAAGTTCATTTAACTCACGGTCGATCACATTTTGAAGAATGAGCATCAGCCCATTCACTTCCTCTGCGGGGCGACCCCAATTCTCGGTGGAGAATGCATAGATCGTCAAATATTTCACACCAAATTCAACTGTGGCACGGATCACGCGGCGTAAGTTTTCGGTACCGGCTTTGTGCCCTGCCAGGCGGGGAAGTCCGCGTTGAAGCGCCCAACGTCCATTGCCATCCATGATCATGGCAACATGTTGGGGGGTCTTCTCAGGCGGGATTTTCAAGGGGGTGTCTGTCATAAGGATCGACCTTTTCAATGCCAGAAAGCATTGTAGGGCAAGCTACACTTCCATGATCTCTTTTTCTTTATTCTGACCGAGTTTGGCGATTTCTTCGATGAACTTGTCGGTAAGTTTCTGCAGATCTTCTTCACCGCGCTTAAGATCATCTTCTGTGATGAGCTTTTCTTTTTCATATTCGCGGATATCGTTGTGCAGGTCTCGGCGCACATTGCGGACTGCGATGCGCGACTCTTCCAGACGGTGATTCATATGTTTGACAAGGTCACGGCGGCGTTCTTCTGTCAGGGGGGGCAAATTCAAATGAATGACCTTGCCGTCAGAGTTGGGGTTCAAACCAAGTTCAGAAACCCGGATCGCCTTCTCAATATCTTTGATCGAACCAGCATCAAAAGGTTTAATGGTCAGAGTGCGGGGCTCAGGCACACTGATGGAAGCTAAATTCTGAAGTGGTGTGGGGGTTCCATAATATTCGACCGGAAGTCTTTCGATCAGTGCCGGGCTGGCGCGCCCAGTGCGTATGCCATTCAGGTCGTCAATAAGGGATTGGATCGCGCCGTGCATTCGGGTTTCGGCGTCTTTTAATAGGCTCTTGATTTCGTCAGTACTCACGATCTTCCTCCAAAAAATGATTACGTTACAAGGATACCTTAAAACAAGGATTTAGGCTATGGACTGGAAAAACGTTGATAGTTTATGAAATTTATGGAGAGACTATCAATAAAAAAGCCTCTCCCCTTTCATAAAAGGGAAGAGGCATAGATCTAAAAATTGACTATCCAGTTACAAGAGTTCCGACTTTTTCACCATAAAGTGCATTGATGAGTGCCTTTGAATCCCATAAATTGAGCACAAGAATGGGAATCTTATTTTCCATGCACAAGGTGATGGCAGTGCTATCCATCACTTCAAGGCGGCGGTTAAGTACATCAATATAGCTGAGCTGGTCGAACTTCTTCGCATTGGGGTTCTTCTTGGGGTCGGCATCATATACGCCATCCACTTTGGTGGCTTTGATAACGACCTGTGCGTCGATCTCGGTGGCACGCAAGGCAGCGGCGGTATCGGTCGAGAAGAAGGGATTACCCGTCCCCGCACCGAAGATGACCACACGGCGCTTCTCAAGGTGGCGGACAGCGCGTCTGCGAATGTAAGGCTCGGCAATGGCTCTCATCTCAATGGCAGACATGACGCGGGTGAACACTCCCAGTCGTTCAAGAGCATCCATCAACGCCATGGCGTTCATGACGGTGGCAAGCATGCCCATGTAATCTGCCGTGGAACGATCCATACCGCGTTCAAGACCCTGCTTACCGCGCCAGAGATTCCCGGCTCCGATCACAACAGCCACATCCACACCCAGTTCGTGGACTTCCTTGATGCGGCTCGCAATGGATTCAGCTTCATCAACGTCGATGCCGTAGCCCATCGAACCGCCTAACGCTTCACCACTTAATTTGAGCAGGATCCTCTTATATTTCAATTCAGCCATTCATGCCTCCGTTTAACTTTATAACATTAGAGCAACCCTTCAATACCTATCAGATAATTTTATTGCACCAGATGGGTTGCCTCTGCTTGTAATATAGAAAAAAAGCCAACCCGAAGGCTGGCTTTTTAAGACTATTTGCTGATGCTTTCGCCAAGTTCCCAACGCTGGAAGCGTCGGACGATGATATTCTCACCAATGGCAGCCACATTTTGGAGAATGAGCTTTTCAATGTTGATCGATTCATCGCGGATGTATGCCTGGCGCAAAAGGCAGACTTCATCCTTGTATTTCTCGATGCGTCCTTCCACGATCTTGGGGAGGACGTTATCGGGTTTGCCTTCTTCCTTAGCACGAGCGCGGGCGATCTCAGCTTCGTGCTCAAGTTCAGCGGCAGGAATCTCTTCTGCAACAATGTACTTGGGAGCGCTGGCTGCGATCTGCAGGGCGATCTCGTGCGCAAGGTGGCGGAACTGTTCGTTGCGGGCAACGAAGTCGGTTTCGCAGTTGATTTCAACCATCACACCCACGCGGCCACCACCATGGCTGTAGAGTTCTACAACACCATTGGAGGCGTCACGGTCGGCGCGCTTGGCAGCAGTAGCCATACCTTTTTCACGGAGCCAATCCACAGCCTTGTCAAAGTCGCCGTTGGCTTCCTGAAGCGCTTTGCGGCAATCCAACATGGGGGCGTTGGTTGCACCGCGAAGCTGCTTGATCATTTCAGTCGTAATTTCCATCGTGTCTATCCTTGTTGCTTTCTGTGTTATTCGCTTACCAGATTATTCGGCAGCGGGGGTTTCAGGGGTTTCGTCGGTCTTTGCCATTTTGGCAAGCGTGGATTTACCCAGGAGAGCATCATCACCCACCTGATCGTCGGTTTCAACCACCTTGCGAGCAGGGCGTCCCTTGGGCTTAGCTTCAGATTGCGCTTCGGCAGCCTGTTCGGGTTCTTCGTCCTTGCGGGAGGCTTTGCCTTCGAGCACAGCATCAGCCATCTTGGAGACAAGCAACTTGATGGCGCGGATGGCATCATCATTGGAAGGAACGACGTAATCGATGTTCTGGGGATTGCAGTTGGTATCCACCAAGGCAACGATCGGGATGTTCAAGTGATTGGCTTCAGCTACAGCTGCATCTTCGCGACCAACATCGACAATGAAGAGCAGGTCGGGTACACGCTTCATGGAGCGGACACCGCTGAGGCGGGTCTGGAGGCGGGTGATCTCGCGTTCGATCAACAAGCCTTCCTTCTTGGTGAGGCGATTGATATCGCCGCTGTCACGAAGTTTTTCGAGGCGTTCCAGTTCCTGAATACGCTGGTGCATGGTGGACCAGTTGGTGAGCATACCGCCCATCCAGCGTTCGGTGACATAGGGCATACCGCAGCGGACAGCTTCTTCCATCACGGTTTCCTGTGCCTGGCGTTTGGTGCCCACGAAGAGCACAACACCACCATTGGCGACGGTATCACGGATGACCTGATAAGCATTGTTCGCCAGTTTGACGGTCTGCTGAAGGTCGAGGATATGAATGCCGTTGCGTTCGGTGAAAATGTACGGCTTCATACGGGGATCCCACTTGTTGGTGCGGTGACCGAAATGGACGCCGCTCTCAAGCAGGGCTTTCATGGAAATATTAGCCATGTTTCTCCTAGTGTTCCGCTCTCCGACACGCATCTCGTGGTGGTGTGGAGCGGAATGAGTTTAGTGGGAGTATTGACCCACTCAGGGACGCTTGTGCCCGTCCCAGGCAGATTGTGCCTTTTTCAAGGCGGCGGGATTATATCACAGGAATCGGACGATGGACGACTGACCACGGACCATCAAATCCGTTGCCATCGTCCATCGTCTATGGTCAATCGACTATTGTC
>JBEBCV010000370.1:0-3415 GCA_041157505.1 Chloroflexota bacterium
TAGGTCAGGTCATCTACAAAACCAGTTTCGCGTCGTGAATAACTCATAAAGATGTTTGGCTTCATTCAATGGTCCTTTGGCAGGCGGAATGTATTGCGTTCAAATATTAAACCACACTGCGATCCAATCAGGTGGTAGTGGGGAAGATCTGGGAACTAATCAAGTAACCTACAGAGCGACCTTTTACGAGTCGCTCTTTAGGTTACTTGCCATCTGCCATTTTTTCAGGTATGGCTGAAATCAAAGCGCTTAATGCTTTGTTTACCTGTTCTGCTGAAGTAAAAACCTTTGCGATGTCTGGCTCGATCAGCACAACAAGCGGTTCGTTCTTCATCCGCTCGGCAAAACGATTGGGTTTCGCTTTTTTATAGTCAAAGCGATATTCAGGAGCCATGTCTTGAACTTTACGGGTTTTGTTTGCTGGCGTTTTTTTCATAATGCTTTTTGAAGGTTGCTTTCAGCTTTGTTTGGATCCCACTCAAATCTCATATCGATGTTTTACCCCGATTCTTTTTCATAGCGTCTTCCCCTGCGCCCATGGACGGAGTCGCTTCACCATGTAATGAGCGGGCAGGTTTCACAACGGCGGCAGCATCTTCCCCGGGTTCATCAAATTCTCGGGGTCCATCGCCTGTTTGATGGCGTGCATCAGAGCAAGCGCCCCGCTCCCATGCTGCGCCTTCATATATTTCTGCTTCCCCATCCCAACACCATGCTCGCCCGTGATCGTCCCATCCATGGATAAAGCGCGCTGCACCAGCCGCTCGTTCAGGCGATGCGCCTCCGCATGATCCTGCGGACTGTTCGGGTCCACCAGCAGCAGCAGATGGAAATTTCCGTCGCCCACATGACCCACCATCGGCGCGGTCAGGAACGATTCAGCCAGATCGCGTTTGGTGTCTGCAATGCACTCCGCCAGACGCGAGATCGGCACGCAGACATCCGTGGTTAACGCTCTGCAGCCTGGGCGATACGCCAATGCAGCATAATAGGCATTATGACGCGCGGTCCACAACGTGGTGCGCTCCGACTGATTGACAGCCCACTTAAAATCACTGCCGCCGAATTCACGCATGATCTCCCCAACCTGCTCCACATTATCTTTGACCGACGCATTGGAGCCGTGAAACTCCAGGAATAGTGTGGGCTGCTCGGTCAAGGTCAGACCTGAAAACTGGTTCACCGCTTTGACCATCACCTCGTCCAGAAATTCGATCCGCGCAATCGGCACGCCGATCTGCCGGACTTGGGTCACTGCCTGCACAGCGGATTCGAACGAACCAAAACCGACCACCGCCGCCGAGATGGCTTCGGGCACACCTTGAATGCGCAGCGTGACCTCGGTGATGATGCCCAGCGTCCCTTCCGCGCCGACGAACAGATGGGTCAGGTCATATCCCGCAGAAGACTTGCGCGCGCGCGTGCCGGTCGTGATCACTTCCCCATCTGGCAACACAACCGTCAGCATCAAAATGTTCTCGCTCATCGTCCCATAATGGACTGCATTTGTTCCGCTGGCGCGGGTGCTTGCCATGCCGCCAAAGGTTGCATCTGCACCTGGGTCCACCGGAAAGAACAATCCCATGGGACGCAGGTGTTTATCGAGCTGTGTTCGAGTCACCCCGGCTTGCACAGTGCAATCCAGATCCTCTGCGCTGACTCGCAGCACCTTGTTCATGCGCGAAAGGTCTACTGATATGCCACCCTGCGGTGCAAAGATATGTCCCTCCAGCGAACTGCCTGCTCCAAAGGGAATGATCGGCGTGCGATATTTTTTGCAGAGTTTAACAACGGCAGATACTTCCTCTGTGCTGAGAACGAAACACACCGCATCGGGCGGTATGGGGCTCAACGAAGATTCGTCCTTGCCATGCTGTTTGCGCTCATGCTCGGAAGTGGTAAAACGATCTCCCAATAGTTGGGATAGTTCCTGATGTAAGTCTGTGCTCATGGATGCAGCCTTTTCACTACTTGCTCACCTTGGATAAAAATGCCAGCATCACGGCGCTAAATTCTTTCGGACATTCCCAGTTGACCGCGTGACCGGCACCTTGTATCACCGCTGCTTCGCCACGCGGGCAAAGCGCGGCACTTGCCGCTGCATGTTCCCTCGGCCAGAAGGGACTTTCCTCTCCAGCAACGAACAAAGCTGGCACATCCGTTTTCTTGAGCGTCTCCCGCCAATCGGCGTCCGCATGGTCCAACAACAAAGGTTTTGTCCCTATGCGGTCAAACTTCAAGTATTTCATACCGCGCAGCATCACCCCCATCAGGAATATATTCAAAGATTTCTTATTCGGCGTTGGAAGCGGCGCATCGAAAAAGGTCGGGCGAGTTTCCGCGTTCAAGCCGTTCATGCCGTAGGGCCAGCTTTCGTCATTGATCATTTTGGGCGTCTGGTCCACGCTGATCACCCCGTACAGATGCTCGGTGCCGAACTGCGAAATATAAGACCACATGCACGAAGCCCCCTGCGATTGACCGATCAAAAATGCTTTCTTGATCTGCAAATGGCGGATCAAAGCATCCAGGTCCCTGCCCTGTGTTGCCATGTCCTGTCCATGTGATGGGTTCTCAGAACTCCCATGCGACCGTCGATCGAAGGCGATCACACGGTACCCATGCTTCAACAAAACTTTCTCATCCATATACCAGGACGTCGCAGGAGCGCTGTATCCAGCCATCAAGATCACTGGTATGCCACTGCCCTTATCCATGTACCCCAACTTAACACCATCATCGGTTGTAAACGACTCGAACTTCATTTTTTATTTCCTTTGGCGAAGGTAATCTCACAAACTGTTTAATGATACTCGAACTGACCCAGGATGGGTTGAATAATAGCCCGTGTGTTGTAAGGGGTAACAGGACTGAGTGTTATCGTTTCAAGACTTTGGAAATGTTGAGGTTCTCAGGAACCTGTCCAACAGGGATGCTGCATAAAAGCGCACATGACAGAGATGGTCAAAAATAGGGTATGAAAACACCCATGAAATGGGGTATTGTGATCTATACGTAAGATATATCATTTTACTTAATTGTTATTAGGTAATTACATCATTCTGGCTGAATGTTTGTTAGGTGTTCGTTAAAACCTGGCATCGTTGAAATTCAATATCTATGGAATGTTTATGAAAAAATGGTTTGACCATAATAAACAACCCCTGCCCTTAAGACAGAGCGCCAATATTGGCTTTGAATTCAGCTTTGCCTTTCAACCCATTGTAGATATTCGCAACCGCGAGATCATATCGTATGAAGCATTGGTCCGTGGTCCGCATGGGGAACCATCTGCATCCGTGTTTGCACAGGTGCCTAAAGACCACTTCTCAAAATTCGACGAGATCTGCCGCAAGAAAGCCATCCACCTTGCCAGCCATTTGAAGATTCCCAACCAATTAAATCTGAACATGAC
>JBEBCV010000371.1:0-8453 GCA_041157505.1 Chloroflexota bacterium
GGGCGAAGGAAATGCAATTGAGGTTCATGATCTTGAAGTATCGAACGGTACTGCAAAATTAGAAATCAACCTCAGCGAGATGAAAAGACTGGTGGTCTTCATCGTCGGGCAAACACGTTACACAACCCTGCCTGCAACATATCAAGTCGAAGTAGTAAAGCGATAGGTCGCAAGTAAAAAATATAATTTCAAGACCAACTTGCTTTCTACATGATACTGAGCCTGGCACTCTTTTTAAATAAGGTAATTGTTGGACTCAAACACCGTCCGATCAAGAATCTATAAGTGATTTAATCCAATGGCGTGTAATAAAAAAGAGCCGGAGGCTTTCGCCTCCGGCTCTTTTTGTCTACTTAGCTCAGAACAGTAACGTTGCTGGCTTGGGGTCCCTTAGGACCTTTTTCAACGGTGAATTCGACCTTCTGGCCTTCCTGCAGGTTACGGTAGCCGTCACCCTGGATGGCGGAGAAGTGAACGAAAACGTCCGCTCCACCTTCGCGAGCGATGAAGCCGAAGCCCTTGTCGCCGTTGAACCACTTCACTGTTCCAATAATTCTTTCAGACATGTTTTGCCTCCTATGGCAATTGAAATTTTGTAGGTAAATCTGTTTGTTCCATCGGAGGTCAAAACAAAACAGCCCACAGTAAAACTGTGAGCTGTTGATGTTCTTCAAACCAACGTAACTACCGTTTTCCTATCTGGCTTCAACAATAACACACACGTTGGGAAGAGTCAATCAAAAACAACCACCAATTTGTCAACGAAGTAAATCTTATTCTTGCACGAAAATCAGGCAAAACCAAAGCGAAATGAACTCAAAAGTACAAAAAAGGTAAATGGTCTAACTAGTAAGATCCAAGATAAAAATCAAGCAGGGATAAAAAGGCAACCTCAGTCTATGTAGGAGTCCATTTGTGCAATAGATTAAGACACAATACAAGATCGAACTATTGAATAAGGCTTCTCCCCCATCTCTTTAACTCAATTTCCGATGCTATAATCTCATTATGAATTTTCTCATCACTGGAGCCGCGGGTTTCCTCGGCTCTTCGCTTGCAAACCATCTCGCCCGTGAGGGACATCAAGTACGCGGATTGGACGACCTTTCCACTGGAGACCCTAAAGTGCTGTCTCCTGATGTCCATTTCACGCGCGGGGATGTAAGCGACCGCCCCAAGCTTTGGACTCTGCTCCAAGATGTGGATGTGGTTTACCACCTTGCGGCTCGCGTCTCTGTCCAAGAATCGATCCTGTACCCACGCGACTACAACACTGTGAACGTTGGCGGGACGGTGGCATTGATGGAAGCCATGCGTGATGTCGGCGTCAAGCGCGTCGTGCTCGCCTCTTCTGGCGCAGTCTATGGCGATATGATGGATGGTGGGTTAAAAGAGTCGGATATTCCAAATCCACGCTCGCCGTATGCAGTCTCAAAAATTTCAGCAGAATATTATGTCCGTACGATCGGCAGTTTATGGAATATTGAAACGGTCAGTTTGCGAATCTTCAACGCTTATGGACCTGGTCAACACCTGCCGCCTTCGCATCCTCCCGTTGTCCCCCACTACCTGCGGCAAGCGCTTCGCGGTGGGACCCTGGTTGCACACGGCGACGGAAGCCAAACCCGCGATTACATCTATGTAGATGACGTGATCAGTGCCATGGTCGCCGCTTCAACTGCCCCCAATATTAACGGGCAGGTCATCAACGTTGGCTCAGGAATCGAGACCTCCATCAAGGAATTGATCAACTCCGTGCTGGATATTACACATAGCAAGGCAAATGTAGTGTACAACAACCAAACCTCCGGCGGTGTCTCTCGCATGAAAGCGGATCTGACCCTGGCAAAGGAAAAACTTCGCTTCACTCCGTCCATTAGTTTGATAGAAGGATTGAAATTAACACTTCAACGAGATTCAAGGTTTAAGTGATTTTCTGTAGGGCAGGCTTACAGCCTGCCTTCCTCAATTTAAGAACTTGTCAGGCTAAAAGTCTGACCTACATTTTCCGTGGTTAAAGATCTTATCCTCCCCCGCAAATTCTACAATCGTCCCACCCTCACAGTCGCCCGCGAATTGCTCGGTGCGCGCCTGGTTCGGATTCTGGATGGCATGAAACTGGTCGGCTTGATCTCTGAGACCGAAGCGTATTTTGGCTTCGATGACCTCGCCAGCCATGCCAAAGCCGGGCGGACGATCCGCACAGACCCGATGTTTGGTAAGCCAGGGCATGCCTATGTGTACTTCACCTACGGCAATCATTGGATGTTAAATGCGGTCACAGAGAAGGAAGGGCTTCCGGCAGCGGTACTCATTCGCGCCATTCAACCCATTGAAGGTATGGAGGTGATGATGGAGCGCCGTCAGGGACGGGATACTTTTGGACCGGGGAAACTGACTCAGGCGCTGGGAATCACCAAAAGCGAGAACTATGCTGATTTAACGGAATCAGGCTCAAGTCTATGGATCGAGGCGGGGGTTAAAGTCCCCGAAAAAAGCGTGACGATTGGACCTCGTGTGGGGTTAAATACTACGCCAGAGCCGTGGTTTTCGAAACCGTGGCGGTTCCTGGTAAAAAACTGGAAAGTTGTTTAACGAGGAGAGACTATGGGATTGCTTGAAGGAAAAAATGCGCTGGTCTTTGGGCTGGCAAATGACAAGTCTATTGCGTGGGGCATCATTCAATCGTTCCTGCGTGAAGGTGCAAATATCGGCATCAGCTACGCTGGTGAGGTGATGGAAAAGCGTGTTAAGCCGCTCGCCGAAAAGATCAACTGCAAGTGGGTCGAAGAATGTGATGTGACCAAGGATGATCAGATCGAAGAGGTGGTAAAGAAAGCAGAAAAACATTTCGGCAAGATCGATATTTTGGTTCATTCGATCGCCTATGCCGGGCGTGATGAATTGAGCAAGCCGTTCCATGAGACCAGCCGTGAAGGTTTTCGTGTGGCAATGGATATTTCGGTCTATTCGTTCGTTTCATTGACGCATGCCTTTCTGCCCATCATGAACGATGGCGGCTCAGTCATGTGCCTGACCTATGGCTCGGGTGCGGTGAAGGTTGCCCCCCACTACAATGTGATGGGGGTTGCCAAGGCAGCACTCGAATCTGCCACCCGCTACCTGGCGTATGACCTCGGTCCGCGCAAGATCCGCGTGAATGCGATTTCAGCTGGCGCGATCCGCACATTGGCAGCAGCGGGCGTGGGCGGCTTCCGCGACATGTACAAGCACTTTGCCGATAAATCTCCCATGCGCGAGAATGTGACCATCGAAGATGTGGGCGATGCCGCCACCTTCCTTGCCAGTGACCTCTCAAAGCGTATCACCGGCGAGATCATGTATGTGGACTCGGGCTTCAACATCATGGGTGTGCAGATGGTCGAAGAAAAAGGCGAGTAAAGCCAGTAAGCCAGTGTTCAGTAACCAGTAAGGGCGGCGTTTTGTCGCCCTTTTTGTTTTAACGGTAAAATTGAACCTATGTTCAAACGAAATCCAACTCCTGCAGAACCCGCACAACCTGTACAAGCTGTAGAACGTATCACTTCGGTGCTGGGCTCAGGCGTGATCTGGCATGGCAGCATCAACGGCTCCGGCGGTGTGCGCATCGAAGGTGCATTCGAAGGTGAGATCGCCTTGCGCGGCATGCTCGTCGTTGGTGAAACCGGACGCGTGACCTGCCAGAACGTGCGTGCCAACACCGTCATCGTGGCAGGCGCAGTGCGTGGGAATATCACCACCCAAAAGCTGGAAATTCGTGCTACAGGGCGTGTGTGGGGTGACGTGGTCACCACCGCATTCGTGACCGAAGAAGGCGCGTTCCTTCGTGGTCAGATCCGGATGGAAGAATCGGTCGACCTTAATCTCGAGCCTGCTCCTGAAGCGACGCCTTCAGAAGCCGCCCAAGCCGAATCCATCGCGCAGACGCCGATCCAGATCCCTGAACCAGCGCCCACCCCAGCATCGACACCAGTAAATACTCAACGATTACCGCGTAAAAAGAAAACGGAAGAATCCTAACCTCACCCCTGCCCCTCTCCTAAAAAGAGAGGGGAATTTGTATATGAAATACACCTCCCTCTCCATTCAAACTCAACGTGAATTCCCAAACAATGCCCGTTCACAGGGCTGGGGCTGGCTCGTCCGCGCGGGGTATTTGACTCGCGAAAATCAAACCTTGCCCTTGGGCGAACAGATGCTTCAAAGAATAAAACATCTTTCGCTCGACCCATCACTGGGTATTCCACTTATATCGAACGGACAGGATACCTACTTCCCGCTCTCCACAGGCAACATCGAAATCGCTCATTGCCCTGCCTGTCGTTATACTGAGCGGATCGAGTTGGCACAATTCAAAAAGACACCTTTGCCACGAGAGGAAGAACGTCTGCTGGAGAAAGTGTCTACGCCGGAGTGCAATACGATCGAGGCACTGGCGAATCTGCTGAACATTCCCAAAGAGAAAACAGCGAAAGCGTTGATGTATGTCCGCAAGGCGGATGGCAAATTCGTTTTCATCGCCGTACGCGGAGACATGCAACTGAGCGAAGCGAAGTTGACCAAACATATCGGCGAGGTAAAACTTGCGGATGCTGAATCCATTTCAAAGTCTGGCGCGGAGGCGGGGTATGCATCGCCCATTGGTTTGAAAGATGCCCTCATCCTCGTCGATGACTTGATTCCCCAATCTCAAAATCTGGTGGCGGGTGCAAACGAGAAAGGCTATCACCTGCTCAACACGAATTATCCGCGTGATTATGAAGCAGAAATCGTTGCAGACTTGGTACAAGCCAAAGCCGGAGATGCGTGTGTGAATTGCGGCAACCCATTGGAAGTGTTGTCGGCAATTCAACTTGTCACAAATAGAGATGTTGATTCTGCAAACTTAATGCTTGCTCTCGCTGAAACCCATCACGATGACAAAGGCTTGACCCTGCCGCTTTCTGCTGCACCCTTCGATGTGTATCTTATGCACGTCCCTGGCAAGACGATGGATACAAAAGCCAAAGCAGAAGAAATTTACAACTCGTTGCAAAATGCCGGCATTGCAGTCCTATTCGATGACCGCGACGAACGCGCCGGAGTTAAATTTAACGATGCAGACTTGATCGGCTATCCTGTGCGGGTGACCGTAGGCGAAAAAGGGCTTCAGAACGGAATGGTAGAATTGAAACGGCGTTCGTCTGGCGCTGGCACAATATCATTTGACAGATTACTTACCGTTAAGAACATTTCCGAACTCTTGGAGGAGTCTTTATATGGATAACCCCACCCCAACATTTAGAGACCTGTATTATTTTGACTACAACATCAAAAGTGCGGTCCAAATGATCGTGGGTTCGCTGCTATTCCAAGTCGTTTCGTATATTGGGTTTGAAATGTTCTATCTGCCGTTCGCAATGATCCTGTTCGGGCTGACCCTGATCGGAATCATCTGGTTGATCTCTCGCTATAATCTCATCATGACCACTTTCCGCGAAGGTATAACCGTGATAGGAAAGGTGCTCAACCTTGAAACGATCACTTCGAGTTCTGGGAAAGGCAGTGGACGCCGTTACTCGTACTATGGAACGTTCGCTTATTCGGTTCAAGGTCAGCCATATGAGATCCGCATGCGCATCGCGGATAATCCGCACCTGATGGGTCTTACCAAAGGCGGCGATATCGAGTTGGTTCTGCGCGAAGAAAAACCAAAAACGATCTTTATCAAAATGCTGTATCTTTCATGAACACTGGCTTATTCCCCCCACCCAAACAACGTGGATTGCTCATCCACGGAATCATCCTCTTCGTATTAACCGTAGTGGTTGTGGTGGGATTCATTCAACTAACTTCTGCTGATGTGGGACCTGCTTTTCTTATTTGGTTGTTGGTTTCATTGGCGGCTTTTGCACCGATCCCTTTCTTTGGGTATCGCGTCTTTGCGCTTTATCGTGCCAGCTACGAAATTGATCGTGATAGTCTCGCTATTCATTGGGGTTTGCGTGTCGAAGATATTCCACTCAATGATATAGAATGGATCCGCCCTGCTGAAGACCTGACCAATCCGCTTATCCTGCCAGCTTTGCCCATGCCCGGCGCAGTACTTGGCATTCGCCGCCACCCAGACCTTGGCGCTGTAGAATTCATCGCATCTGACCCTAAAAAACTTCTGCTCATCGCCACCGCCAAACGTATCTTTGTCATCTCACCTGATAACCCTGCCGGTCTTGCGCAGACCTTTGCCCGTGCCACCGAAATGGGCAGCCTCGCTCCCACCGAAGCCAGGTCGGTCTATCCCTCGTTCATCGTTTCGCAAGCTTGGGAAAACGGCATGGCTCGTTATCTCTGGCTCTTGGCACTCTTCCTCAACATTGGATTATTCGTTTGGGCAAGTCTCATCATCCCATCAACGCCGCAAGTGGCACTTGCTGTGCAAGCCGCAGATAGCACGCTTGAAACGGTCCCCTCCTCGCAGTTGATGATCTTCCCGGTCGCCAGCCTGCTATTGGCTGTCGCTGGTTGGATCGCCGGTCTCTACTTCTACCGCTGGGAGCGCGAACGCACACTCGCTTTTATTGTTTGGGGTTCAAGTACTTTCACTAGTCTTTTGTTCCTGCTGGCAGTTCTGTTCATCATCACCACCCCAGTGTAAGAAATGTCGAAGGTCGAAAGTCAAAAGTCTGACTTCCAATCCCTGACCTTCGACTTTTGACCTTCGACTCTCCCATGCAACTCTTCCTTGGTTTTCTCCTCGCTATCATCATCGCATTCCTCGCGTATAAAGCCCGCAGCCTCAACAAAAGCGGAGCCGTCGCCGCCGCCTTCACTGGCACTATCATCTTCGGAGTTGGAGGCTGGCAATGGGCGATCCTATTGCTCACCTTCTTCATCACATCCTCTGCCTTGAGCCGTGCGTTCAAAAATCGCAAAGCCAAGCTCGAAGAAAAATTCTCCAAAGGTCACGAACGCGACGCCGGTCAGGTCTTTGGCAACGGCGGTATCGCCACTCTGTTCGCCGCGCTGCATTTATTTTATCCGAACGAAATTTGGGTGTGGGCAGCCTTCGCCGCCTCGCTTGCCGCTGTCAATGCCGATACTTGGGCAACTGAACTTGGGGTTCTGAATCCCAACCCTCCGCGCATGATCACCAACTTAACCAAAGTGGTGGAAAAAGGCACCTCGGGCGGAATCTCGCTGGTAGGCACACTCGCCTCTCTAGCCGGTTCAGCGTTAATCGCCTTCCTCGCTTCCCTCTTAACTGGGAACTGGTCCCTGTTTCTTATAGTTTCTATCGCCGGGTTAGCTGGTTCTCTCTTCGACTCCTTCCTCGGCGGAACTGTCCAAGCCATGTATTACTGCCCCACCGACAAGAAAGAGACCGAAAAACATCCACTCCATACCTGTGGAACAGAGACAGTCCACCTCCGCGGTTGGACGTGGTTGGACAATGACATCGTTAATTTTTCGTGCGGTGTGTTTGGGGTGGTTGTCTCATTACTTCTATTAGGAATCTTCTAACATGACAATTTCAACCAAGCCCATTCTCGTTACGGGTGCAAGTAGTTTTGTTGGCATCCATGTCATCATTCAACTGCTTGAACAAGGGTACAACGTCCGCGGGACAATTCGCTCTTTATCGAAAGAAGCTGAAGTCCGCGAGGCGGTTTCAAAATATATACAAGCCAACGACCGGCTGGAGTTCAAAGCCGCAGACTTGGAGCAAGACGCAGGTTGGGAAGAGGCGATGAACGGCGTCACATACGTTCTGCATGTTGCATCGCCTTTTCCGTTGTATGAGCCTGAAAAAGAAGATGATCTCATCATCCCCGCCGTGCAAGGGACGCTGCGAGTCTTGCGTGCTGCGCACAAAGCAGGCGTGAAGCGCGTAGTGCAAGTTTCATCCATGGCGGCAGTTGCGGCAGGATACAAAGATAAATTCAAAACATTTATTGAAGATGATTGGTCGCTCATTGAAAATGAGATCGGCGCATATTCCAAAAGCAAGACCCTCGCCGAACGCGCCGCATGGGACTTCATCAACAGCCCAGAGAACACCAATCACATGGAACTGGTCGCCATCAACCCGCCACTGATTTTGGGACCCGTGCCAAACAAGAACTTCCGCACCTCGGTGGAGCTCGTGCGCACCTACATGCTCGGACAAGTCCCCGGCGTGGGGCGCATCAAGATGGGATTGGTGGATGTGCGTGATGTGGCTGCGGCGATCATCCTTGCCATGACCACGCCTGAAGCAGCGGGTCATCGTTTCATTTGCTCCGGCGGGGCGTTCTGGCTGAAAGAAATTGCGGGCGTTTTACATACTGAATTTTCAGGACGCGGGTATAAAATCCCCACCTTTGAATTTCCAAGTTGGATCGTACGCTTGTTGGGCTTTTTCGATAAAAAGATCGCACGTGTCACCGAAAGCCTTGATATAGATCATGAACAATCGAATGAAAAGGCAAAACGCA
>JBEBCV010000372.1:0-26729 GCA_041157505.1 Chloroflexota bacterium
GGTGAGGGTCTAGCCAGCGAGTCATTGCGGCAAGTATCAGGTGTCAGGTGTCAGGTGTCAAGAGTCGCTGTCGCTTATAATTTTTGAATGGCACCGATCGGATATTCTGGCACTTCTCTTGCAAAGAAACTTGGTTACGACAAACCACCACTTACCGTGTGGACCGTTCATGCGCCAAAGGAGTTTAAGACCTGGTTGGGTGATTTGCCTGCTGGTGTGAAAATCACCACCAGGGAAACATCATCCATTGAAGCAGCACATATCTTTGTTGTTGATAGTGCTGAGATGAACGCATTGCTTTCAAGATTACGCCATATTTTGAAGCAGAATGGTTTTGTTTGGGTTTCTTGGTACAAGAAGTCTGCAAAGATCCCAACCGATATAACCGAAGATCTGATCCGCGAGATTGCAATTCCACTAGGGTTTGTGGATGTGAAAGTATGCGCAATCGATTCTGTCTGGTCGGGATTGAAGTTGGTCATTCGAAAATCTGAAAGGATATAGTCATTGCATTGTTCTGTTTAATTCAGTAAGATGATAGGGCTACTTAACGTTATTTTATTGTCAAAGGAGAATGTGAATAATGAAGAAAGTATTGAAATGGTTCGGCATTGTAGTGGGGTCATTGTTAGGGTTGGTGCTTGTTTCAGGGCTAGTGTTGGTTCTTGTAGGAAACTCACGCCTCAACAAGACCTATGATTTTCCACCTTCAGATCTTGTATTGCCCACCGATGAAGCCAGTTTGGCGCTTGGAAAACACCGTGTGGATTCACTGTGCGCCGGCTGCCACGGACCAGATCTGAGCGGAATTGAGAATTGGTTCGATGCTGGTCCACTTGGAACGGTTGACTCTGCCAATCTGACCAGCGGTGAGGGTGGTGTTGGTGCGACATATAGCACTGAAGATTTTGTTCGCGCCATTCGACATGGAATAGATGCAGAAAGCAAACCCATCTTTATGCCCGCTGTCTATTCCACCTCTTATCTGAGCGATGAAGAACTGGGTTCGATCATTGCATATCTTCAAACCCTTCCACCTGTGGATCACAAAACAAACGGAGCGAACTTTACACCCCTTGCAAAGATCATGCTGGTGGTGGGTATGCTTCCTCAACTGCCGGTGGAGGTGGTCAGCCATGAGACTCATGTGGCTTCAGTACCAGCGGGACCAACCGTTGAATATGGTAAGTATATGGTGGATACTCACGATTGCCGCATCTGTCACGGACCGGAATTGAACGGTGGTCCCTTCCCAGACCCGACCAAGACAAAGATATCTCCGAATCTGACTACTGGCGGTGAAGTAGCATTTTGGTCTGAAGAAGAATTCATCAACACCATCCGCACCGGTGTTACACCGGGCGGACATGAACTTGACCCGGAGTTCATGCCGTGGAAGGATTACGGAAAATTTTATGATGATGAGTTGAAAGCGATCTATGCTTACTTAAAGACCTTGCCTGAACTTCCCCAATACACAGAGTAATTAACTCAGGCTGCGACCTTTAGAAAGACCGTCTTACGACCTAACGCAAAAGCATAGAGTCGCAAAGAAAATCACTTAAACAAAGGAGGTCACGCTAAAAGCGTGACCTCCTTCTTTAAACAGACTTGCTTTGAAAACTGATGTATGCGACCAACCCTAAAATGGTTAGAAGGATTCCTGCCAGACCGATCCAACCGGGGAGCGTGCCACTCAAGAAGATGATTTCGCCAAGAAGCGAGAAGACGACTTCAAGCGATTGAGTCGAATCCACGGCGGCGACTTCGTAAGGTTGATGCGAAAGGTGGCGCGCATACAAGAAGAGGGTGGTCGCGATGACGCCCGAAAGCAATGCGACCAAGGCCATGCTGAGGAGTTGGTCTGTGCTTGGCGGGGGAGGAGATGTGAAAAGCAGCAAACCAACCCAATACGGAAGTGAACCGAGAGTCAGCAGCAAGACGCGCGCGAAGGCGTTATCCAAAATGGGATGTTGGAAATGCGGCAGGCGTGGGTGATGTCCCATGCGCGTTTCCCATACGAGTTGATTACCAATGGGATAGGCAAAGGCTGCACCGAGAACTGGCAGCGCACTGAATAACACTTCGCGGACACTGGTTAGCGCGGCATGTTCGATATTGACCAGAACGATGCCGATGAAGATGATCGCGGTGAAGACCAATCCGCTGCGTGGAACTTTGCGACCAAAGAGCGCAATCACAATGGGTGTGGCAAGGATGGTGGTCTGCCATGTGGTGGCAACGATCCAACCGGTGGCGTATTGCGAACTGAAGGTGATGAGCGAATAGAAAACGCCAAAGCCAATGCTGCCCGCGATGACCCAGAATACCCAATGGTTTAGGAAAACATCTTTCACATCGCTCAATGCTTTTTTGCCGTCTCTCATCAACAAGATGATGACCAAAAAGATGAGCATGAATCCAAAACGCAGAGAAGATGTCCACGCCCAGTGACCGCCTTGCAAGCTCAAGGCGCGATTGATGACGAATGTGCTGCTGAAAAATAATGCGGCGAGGCTGCCAAGAGATATAAGTCTAAGCATAGTTTATCCACAAAGAATATGAAGTTTTATAAAAAGACGATGGACGATAGACCACAGACCATGGTCCGTCGTCCATCGTCTGTGGTCGTTCTTAAGCATTGAAACTCGTTTTTTCTTTAACGGCTTTAGGTAAGTCCGGCAGGTTGCTGCGTTCCACTAAGAAGGTTGCAACCTCGGTCAATTCTTTGAAAATGTAATGCTGGCGTAATGCCCCTTCGAGATAACCGGCGCCGCTTGTGCCGCCAGTGCCCATACGAACTCCGATCATACGTCGTGCCATGAGCATGTGTTTGTAACGGAACTGAGAAAGCATTTCATCAATGTCAATGAGTGTGGTGAGTAGATCAAACGGTTGCTGAAAAATGGGCAGGTTGCGATACATCATGATGAACAAGACCGCACGCATGGCTCCCACAGAAAATTCGCCCAAGCCTTCTTGATAGAAGACCTTGTCCAATTCTTCCAGTTGGCGCATTTCAACCGGTCCGTTGAGGCTGTTCTTGTAAATTTGTTTGTAGTCGCTCCAGAATTTGTGAACGCCATCCTCCGCAGGAAAATGCGACTGATATTCCCGCCAAAGTGACTCATCGAAGAAGGGAGTTCGTTCTGCCCACTTGATGACCAGACCCTTGAGCGTCGCCTCGGCTTCTACGCCGGTAATTGCATCGTAGTCCCGTTGGTTGAATCCACCTGGACGCGTGTTCTTGTAGTAGTTGGCTTTGTAGCGTTGGTCCATCTTGAGTCCCAACTTGGCTTCAATGATGCGGAATTGCAGGCTTTGAAATCCCGATGAAGGTAAAAGTAAGTTGCGGAATTCAAGGAAATCCATTGGCGTCATCGTTTCGAGGATGTCCACCTGGCGATTGACCACTTCGAAGATGCGCACAATACGCCTTAATTTATCGACCGCGATGCTCATATCCCCGGCATTATCGCGGACGTTATCGGTGTCAAAAATCCGGCGGACGTGGTCCAGCTCATGGATCACCATCTTGAACCAAAGCTCATAGGCTTGGTGAATGATGATGAAGAGCATTTCATCTGTGTCGTTGTTGCTTTTAGGGTGCTGGCTGCCGAGAATTTTGTCGAGTTCGAGATAATCGGTGTAATACAAAAGTTCTTCGCTCATGGAAGTTCCTCTCTTTGACTGGATGTGGGGATTGTACTCTGGTAAGGACGATAGGCGATGGATTGTGGACGATGGAAGATTATCTTCAAAAATTTAACGCTTGCTGAAGTATGTTCTGACAACATCCGAGTAATCTGTGTCAGTATTTTCATCTAGAATACGAAAGAAATCGTCGCTGGTGGTGATGCTGTTCTTTCCTCGGGCATAATAATCTTGCAGGAAGACGAAGAAAGCTTCGTCGCCAATGCGTTCGCGCAGATCATTTAGAAAATGAGCGCCATTGAAATAGACGATGACTTTATATGAATCCGCGTTTTGACCTTCGTAAACGGGAATGTCAATATCGCCATGCGGTTCAAAGAAGTCAATGCGGTAAGACCACCACCAGGGAATTAGTTCAGGATACAAGGTTTCGTAATACAGCAGCTCTGAATAGGTTGTCAGTGATTCGTCCAGCCAGGGTTCTTGCGCCTGGTCGTTTGCCACTTGTTCGAACCACCACTGATGCCCCGTCTCGTGGACAGCGACCATGGTCAGATAATTCTGGACCGTGCCATCGTATAGGTCGTAAAAACTACGGCTGTGAAAAAACAGCCCAGAAAATTCCATACTGTCTTTGAAATCGGCAATAACAACGGAGAGGGTCTTGTGTGGATATTCTCCAAAGCGCTGCGAAAAGACTTGCACTGCTTGAGCACTGGCAAACATGGCGGCTTCGCCTGCTTTCTTATAGATGGGTAGATAGTAGCTATAAATCGTGACATCATCTATTTGTGTTTGCGAGACTTGGAATTCGCGGCTGGCTGAGATGGCGAAGGCGCGCCCATTCGTTAGGGTGTAGCGAGTCGAGTCGCCGTTGGGTTCAGCGAATCCACTCGCGGCGACAATGGGTTGATTTTCGGGATTTGCGAATTTCAAATTGACTTCAAAGTCTGCGATGGGATACACCAAATACTCGCCATGCGACCACGGCTCACGGATGATCCATTCGCCATCTTTGAACGGCACGATGAATGGATACCAATTGACCAAATTCATTTGAATGTCGCTGTAGCCAAAGATTCGTGCGCGTTGGCTGTTGACCTGGTCCATGTAGGGGAGGGAAAGGCTGTAGCGGAGTGTCACTGTCGAAACGGAATCAGGCGCAAGCGGAGTCGGAAGCGGGAGATCGAGTCGGTGCAGGTTGAGTGAATAGCCCGTCACCGGTGTCCCATCCACTGTCACTTCGGCGAGCCGAAAACAATCTGCCCAGAGGTTGGCGGCAATCGCGAGAGTGAGGGATGTCAGTTCCTGTCCGCTTTGATTTGGGTATTGAATGGTTTCAGTGACTTCGACTCGATGAAGGTCGTAATCAATGGACGTATCGAGAATGTATTTGGCGTGGTCGGGAATTTCCAGCGTCTTTACGGTTGGAATTTCTGATGAAGTTAAGGTGATTTGCGCTTTAGGTGGAATTGTTGGAATTGTTGTTGGTTGTGTTTCTGACGGGAGAGTACAAGCAGAAATAATAAAGAAGATAAGAGTGAGGAGGAGTGGGCGCAGTTTCATGAATTTGCGCCGTATTATAGCGTCCCCTTGATTAAGACGATAGACGACAGACCGTTGCACACGATCCATCGTCCATCGTCTATAAACTATTGTCTGTTACAGCGGCTCAAACCTAGCCGTAAAGTGGCGCAACAAATTTGGAGCGTAGGTAAATCTGTAGCCTTTCACTTTGCTGGCGCGCGCTTTGATAGCGGCAAAGGTATCAGCGACATAATCCAGATGACTTTGAGTGTACGTGCGGCGCGGAATGGCGAGGCGTAATAGTTCAAGCGCGGGGTAATGCCATTTGTTGTCTTCCGGGTCGAGACAGGCGAACATCACTGAACCGATCTCCACACCGCGAATTCCGCCTTCACGATAGAGTTCCACGGCAAGAGCTTGTGCTGGAAATTCATAATTGGGAATGTGCGGGAAGATCGCTCCGGCATTGATATACACGCCATGTCCGCCAGTGGGTTGGAGGGTGGGGATACCTGCTTCGTTGAGTCGTGCCGCGAGGTAAGCGGTTTGGCCGATGCGATAAGCGAGATAGTCTTCGTCCAAGCCTTCGTATAAACCGACTGCCATAGCGTCTAGGTCGCGCCCGGCGAGTCCGCCGTAGGTGGGGAAGCCTTCGCGCAGGATCAATTCATTCTTGAGATTTTGGAAAAGCGTTTCATCGTTCAGGCACAATAATCCGCCGATGTTGACGATGGCATCTTTTTTTGCGGACATGGTCATGCCATCAGCCAGCGAGAACATTTCACGTGCGATCTCTTTGACCGATTTATTTTCATAGCCCGGTTCGCGCTGTTTGATGAAGTAGCAGTTCTCGGCGTATCGTGCAGAGTCAATAAAGAAAGGGATTCCATTTTCATGATAGACCTGCGAGACCGCCCGCAGATTTTCCATCGAGACGGGTTGTCCGCCTCCAGCATTGTTTGTGACGGTGATCATCCCCATTGGAATTTGCTCACGCCCATACTTTGCGATAAAGGCTTTGAGTTTGGCGATGTCCATATTGCCCTTGAATGGATGGCGATTCTCGGGGTCGTGCGCTTTGTCGATGACGAGATTGGCGGGTCGACCCTGCCTTGCACGGATGTTTGCATCCGTGGTGTCGAAGTGCATGTTGCTCGGCACCCATTGACCAGGCTTGACCAAAACTGCCGCGAGGATATTCTCAGCCGCACGACCTTGATGGGTGGGCATGAAGTGTTTGAATCCAAAGACATCTTCGACGGCGTTCTTGAGCCGGTGATACGAGCGTGCACCTGCATAGGACTCATCGCCGCGCATGATGGCTGCCCATTGTTCGTGGCTCATCGCGCCGGTGCCAGAGTCGGTGAGCAGGTCAATGAACATGTCTTCCGCTCTCATCAGGAAGAGGTTGTAGCCTGCTTCTTTAAGCGCAGTTTCTCTGTCCTCACGGGAAATGAGGCGGATGGGTTCCACAACCTTGATGCGGAACGGTTCGGGTGGATAGGGGTGGGAAGTCATTTTTTCTCCTTAATTTGAGTGTGCGTCAAATTTTGGGTAGCGAGCCTGGCGTGTGCCCCTGTGTGTTGCCATTCGGTCTCCAATGACCTTTTCATTTTACAAGGTGCCCCTAATTTTGCACTGTAACAAATGTCATGATTTTGGAAATTAAAGAGAGCGGGCACACTTTTCATGTCCGCTCTTAAATTAAAGCTTATATCGTTCTGTGAAACTCATATCGATTAATCACTGCCTCAAGAACCTTAGACTGTTCATCCGTTACATCCATAAATTCAAAACCTAGATTTTCGAATAGGCTCTCGTCAGTGTGGATGCGCGCGACGCGGGCACGAATGATGAAGGGATGATCAGGGATGTTCGGTATCCCTTCTTGAAATTCAATAGAGAGATTTAAAACTTTGCCCTCTTCGAGTGAGATGCCTCCCACAACTCTTGCGCCGTGGACAGTAAGATCTTCCAAATAGCCAAGCAGCGTGCGGGGATTCAATGAATAGACCGGCGTGAATGCCATCAATTTTTTACGAAGTTCTTTGCGTTTATCGAGCATGTTTTGCCTCCTGTCAAAAAACACTTGATGGAAAGTAAGAACTTTTCACCACCGAGCATATGGAGTACACAGAAAAAGAAAATGTCAATTGTGCTCAAAGGGCTTTGTAGTTAGATGTTTAATGCTTATAAAAACTATAGCATGGATTTTTCCGAATCGGCTCAATTGTTGTGAGAAAAAATACAATCCGTAACTTTTTCATGCCCTCGGTGCTGTTAACAATGACTTCACATCCGATTAACGGAGTGTATAATCGGGCGCATCACGACCGCACCACCTCTGCAAGCTCATTTCATCTTGAAGGATTTGCATGTGACCACAACCATCTTTTTTGCGACGGATATTCACGGTTCTGATATTTGCTGGAACAAGTTCTTGAATGCGGGGAAGTTTTATGGCGCGGATCAGTTGATCCTTGGCGGGGATATGACGGGTAAGGCGGTGGTTCCGTTCATTCATCAGGGCGGGTCAAATTATCGTGTCACTCTCCTGGAACAAGTTTTTGAGATCACAAATGAAGACGGACTGACGGATATGAAAAAAAAGGTCCGCAGCCGTGGGTATTACCCATATTTAACCAACCCCGATGAAATTCAGGAATTAGAAAAAGACCCTGCAAAGGTCAGCGCGATCTTTTTGCAGGAAGTGCTCAAAGTCGTTCAACAGTGGATGGAATTGGCGGAAAAGAAACTCGCCGGAACCGGCATGAAGATATATTGCTGCCCTGGGAATGATGATATGGATGAAGTTGATGACATCATCCGTGAGAGCCGCGTGGTGGAACTGGCGGAAGGTAACGTGACCATGCTGGCAAGCGGACATGAAATGATCGCTTCCGGGTGGAGCAACAGAACACCCTGGAATACGCACCGTGAAGAGGACGAGGATCAACTTGCGGCACGGTATGAAGCGATGATCTCCAAATTGAAGAATCCACAAGCATCTATTTTTAATATTCATGTGCCGCCGTTTAAATCCGGGTTGGATGAAGCACCCGAACTCGATAAAGATCTGCGCCCCGTCCTGGCTGGCAATTCGATGATCCCAGTTGGGTCTTCAGCTTTACGGAAAGCCATTGAAAAGACTCAACCCTTGCTCAGCCTGCATGGACACATCCATGAAGGGCGCGGTTCTACACGTATCGGAAAAACTTTAGTGATCAACCCTGGCTCCATGTATGAACAGGGGACGCTGCTTGGAGCCATCATCAAGTTAGGAAAGAACAAGGTCGAGAATTACGTTTTGACAACTGGTTAAACCACGCGTTCGCGTGTAAAGACAACATCAAAAGAGGAGAGTTGTTATGAGTGACCTGTTTGTTCGTAAGGCGACCGGCATGGTACGTTCATGGTCGGTCTTCGACGCGTTTGTTTACGCGTTCTTTTCCATCAATCTGGTAACCCTGGGTCTCTATATTTTCAGCCAGATGTATTTCTTTGAAGGCGGCATGATCAACGCGTTGTTGGTGAGCGCGTTCTTCCTCGTCTTTGAAATCATAGTGTATGCATCGCTCATTTCGGTGATGCCCCGCGCAGGCGGTGACTATGTGTGGATGACACGCATTTTTGGTGGAGCGGTGGGCTTCATCCTTGCCATGACGGGTTGGTGGTTCACCTTGTGGCTTTGGGTTCCTTTGTATGGCGATATGTTACGTCATATTGTCATCACACCCATCCTAGGCTTGCTTGGTGCAACCAGCACTGCTTTGTGGTTTGGGCAGACGGAGATCGGTTTGTTCGTGACTACGCTCATTACCGTTGGGCTTGCCACACTCACCGTTATCCTTGGTATGAAAACCTACGCACGCATTCAAAAATTCTCTTTCTATGCCGGGATGCTTGGCTTCTTGATCGTCCTGGTCCTGTTGCTGACTGGCTCCCCTGAAGCCTTCAAATCCGGTCTGGAAAAATACGCTGTGGGCGTTTTCGGCGCGCAGCCGGGTGTGTACGATGCCACGGTTCAAGCGGGAACTGACGCTGGCGCAATCACCCCGATGTGGGGCGGCTCGCTGAATGCGGTTTTCCTGCTCCTGCCGTACCTTGTGTTCTTTAACTTGTTCCCCAATTGGGGCGCGACCCTCTATGGTGAAGTGCGCGGCGCGACCGATTACAAACGTAACTTTGCGGGCATGGCATGGGGCTTGGGTGTTACTACTGCATTGGGAATTCTTTTCTTCCTCGGCGTGAACAAGACGATCGGTTGGGATTTCTACATGCAAGCAAATGCTGCATGGTGGAATTCCGTCTGGTTTGGTGCAGAGTCTCCTTTGCCGTTCTGGCCCTACCCGGCACTCTTTGCTGCTTTCCTTACAGATAGCACCTTTATTCAGTTGATCATCGTTGTGTTGATGAGCTTCTGGTGGTTCGGCTGGGTGGGTACAGTGTTCCTTTCCTCCACTCGTGTGATCTTTGCTGCAGCTTTCGACCGTCTATTACCAGAACGTGCTGCAGAGTTGAATAACAACGGCACGCCGGTTAATGCGATATTGCTCATGGCAATTCCGGCAGTGATCGTTTCGTATTTATTTGCTTTCAATGAAGCTGGTTTCCGCTCACTAACCTTGTTCGGTACCCTCGTGATCGCGGTGATGTACCTTGGTACCTCTATTGCGGCGATGATCTTGCCGTACACCAAGAAAGATTTGTTCGAGGCTTCACCGATCGCAAAAATTAAAGTGGCGGGCATCCCATTGATCACCGTGGCAGGCGCTATTTTCAGCGGTTTCTCGCTTTACTTACTCTATCAATGGATCCTTGACCCCAATGCGCTCTATGGCATTGGCTATAGCATCAACCCGAATGGATACAAGAACGGAACATCCATGATCTTGATGTTCGTGTTCTATGTCGGTGCGGCTGGAGTGTATTATTACTTCAAAGCCAGACGCAAGAGTGAAGGTATTGATATGGATAAGGTCCAGTCCGAGATTCCGGTGGAATAATTGATATAAGAATAGACCTGACAGGTTCTCGTGAACCTGTCAGGTCTTCTTTGTTATATGGAGTCAGGTATGTCTGTTATCGAACAAATTGCCGCCAAAGTGGATGATTGGAAAGGAAAGGATGTTTCCATTCAGCAACTTTCAGGCGGGCTTACAAACACCAATTACAAGATCCACGTAGATGGCACGCCTTATTTCGTCCGTGTGCCGGGGGAGAGCACAGAACTCCTCGCCATTGACCGAAACAACGAACATCACAATACCCGAGCCGCTGCAAATGCCGGGGTTGCGCCAAAAGTTTTGCATCACTTCCCTGAACACAGCGCCATGGTTTTGGAATTTCTGGATGGCAAGACCATGTCGAAGGATTCTCTCAATGAGTCGGGCATGCCCTCACGGATGGCGCAAGCGATCAAAAAGCTGCACGCCGGTCCACGCTTCTTAACGGACTTCAACATGTTTCGCCTCACAGAGTATTATCTCAGCCTCTGCCGTGAGCGGAAAATCGAAATCCCCAAAGGTTATCCCGAGCGGATGCCTACGGTGAACGACATTGAAAAAGCCATGTCCGTCAAACCGCTAGGGACTGTCCCTTGCAACAACGACTTGCTTGCCGAGAATTACATTGATGACGGAAAACAGCTCTGGCTGATCGACTACGAATACAGCGGCAACAACGATCCAACCTTCGAGTTGGGCAATACCTGCCAGGAAATGCAATTCAACGACGACCAGATCAAAGAGGTCTGCGCGGCATATTTTGGCGATGCCACTCCGCAAATGGTGGCACGTATGAAACTCAACATGATCATGTCTGATGTGGGCTGGGGCTTGTGGGCAGCCATTCAGGCGAATATCTCCACCATTGAATTCGACTTTTGGGGCTGGGCACTTGAACGCTGGGGTAGGGCAGAAGAAAAAATGGACTCTGCTGAATTCCCCTTATGGATGAAGGATGTAAAGCAATAAGAGTAAAATGGGAAGCAGGATAACTCGTTGATGGAATCACAACTCGACCTTGTGCAGGAAATGTACCGCCTTGTTGAAGCCGCGAACTCGAAAAAGATCCAATTGCGTGCGATTGGCGGGTTGGCAGTGGAAACACACAATAAGACCAAACATCCGCTCTTTACGCGCGAGTTTGCTGACCTTGATTTTTGCATCCCCCTAAAACAACGCCGCGAGTTTGAAGCCTTCATGCCCGAAGTTGGCTATTCCCCGCATAAGCAATTCAACGTTCTCAATGGCGACCAGCGCCAGATCTATTATCACAACGCCACAGAAATGAAGGTGGATATCTTCGTTGGTCACTTTGAAATGTGCCACAAGATCCCCCTTGAAGAACGTCTCAATGCCGACCCGGTGACCATTCCGCTTGCCGAGTTGCTGCTTTCCAAGGCACAGATCATCGAGCTCAACCGAAAAGATGCATTTGACCTGACCTCTGTGTTACTCAACAATGCCACCGGTGATGGCGATAAAGAAACCATTAACCTTAAGGTTCTTGCACAACTTGGCAGTGCAGATTGGGGCTTGTATAAAACCACGTCCATCAACCTGGATAAAGTGGAACAGATGCTGCTCAAGAACGAAATCCCTCTAACTGAAAATGAGCGCGCCATTGTCATTGAGCGCATTAATGATATTCGCCGTGCATTCAGCGAAATGCCCAAACCTGTTGCCTGGCAACTTCGTGACAGGGTTGGCACACGTGTGAAATGGTACATTGAAGTCGAAGAGGTGCAGCGGTGAGAAAACTCCGTCTCATCCTTGCCATTGTTATTTTGACGATTTCCATTGTGCTTTTGGTTTGGGGATATTCTCCAAACCCGCGTGTGACCAAGACACAGACGATTGCCCCAACAGAGATGCAGCTACCAACCCCGTCTTCGCTTCACCTTGATCTGAAACCTGTGGCATGAAACCCAGACTTTTATCTCCCCGCAGCCTTTCCTTGCTACTCGCCGCGTGGATGGTGTTCATGGCGATCATCGCATGCGGCGCACCTGTCGCAACCGAAGTGCCATCTGATTCTCCAACTTCTATCGCCATCCAATCGACTTCGATCCCGCCTGTAATTATTCCAGCGACGCCAACCGCTGAGGTTCTCATCCCAGTGACCGGCGGGGACGGACCCGCTCCGGCACTTCCTGAGTTTCGCTTCTTAACGTTGGAATATCCGCCTGTCATCAAACTTGGTTCTGGCAGTGATCTCATCATTCTCACACTTGATGTGGATGAAATAGGCAACATCACTCCGACAGCCCAATTTGAGGGGAATGTTGTCGAAGGTGAAGTGATCGAAATTCCCAACCTCTATGCTACTCACAACGTCACTGCTGAGGCGTTCATCCAGATGGCGGGACTGGATATCGAGCCGCCTGGTCCAACGTACCAGCCATTGAAACAGGGGAGACCTATCAAGTTCACTTGGACCGTCCGCGCCGAAAATGTGGGACCATCTTTTGATGGGGTGGTTCATTTGTTTCTGAATTTTGAAGACCGCGAAACGAAAGAGCAAGATCGGATCGAGATCTCCGTTCAGTTCATTGAGGTCAAAGTAGTGGACTTTTTCGGGTTCTCAACCAACTTTGTAAAGAGTTCTGGGGTGGTGGGTTCGGTGCTGGGAAGCATTGTTGGCTTTCCGTTCTTCAAGGAAATCGCCCAGTACCTTTTTGATCGACTGGTAGAGAGAAAAAAGAAGGCTATAAAGCCAAAAAAGAAATAGTGACAAATATCACCCGAAAAATTGACAACCATTAATAGCAGGCTAATTTGTTCTTTATGGTACAATGCGCCCTAAAGTTGTAATACAACATTTCCCAATGGAGCGAAATAAATGAATGAGTGGTTGTATGTCGCCCTGTTTATCATTGTGGGTCTGATCATCCCAATTGGCGCGATCGCCGCTGGCTTTATTTTTGGTCCCAAGAAGCCAAATCCCATCAAAGAATCAACTTACGAATGTGGTATCGAGCCCGTAGGTGAGGCATGGATTCAGTTCAAGGCGCAATATTATATTTTTGCGCTGGTCTTTTTGGTGTTCGATGTTGAAGCGGTGTTCCTCTTTCCGTGGGCGGTAAAACTTGGTCAACTCGGCTTGTATGCCGTGATCGAGGGCATTATCTTTGTTGCCATTTTGGTTGTTGGTTTGGTTTATACATGGCGCAAAGGAATGTTGGAATGGGCGTAAATACGCAATAAATTGAAGAGAAGGCTGATGGGATTTTTCCTTTCAGCCTTTTCTTTGTGTAACAGGAGTGATTTATGAGTTTCTGGAATGACCCCCTGAGAGTCGCCGCCGACTGGCTGCAAGGCATTTTTGTGGGCTGGGGAATGAACGAAACCGGTGCACATGTGCTTGTGGTGTTCCTCGGTGTGCTCCTGCTCATCACATTGTTGATGGTGCTGGACATTTTCCTCGTCTGGATCGAGCGCAAGGTTGTGGCTCGCTTCCAGGACCGTTTGGGACCCAATCGCTTGGGACCCTTCGGCTTGATCCAACCGTTCGCCGATATTATCAAGCTCATCATCAAAGAGGATACAACCCCCGGCGATGCGGACAAGGTCGTATACAACCTTGCTCCCGTTCTTTCGATGATGTCCGTTTTGATCTTATGGGCAGTGATCCCGCTTGCCCCTGTAATGCTCGGCACAGACCTGAATGTAGGTGTGCTGTTCCTCATTGCAGCTGGCGCCATCGGTACCCTCTCCATCATCATGGCAGGATGGGCTTCGAACAATAAGTTTGCGATGATCGGTGGCTTCCGTCAGGTGGCAGTGATGGTCTCATTCGAAGTTCCAATGTTGACCATGCTTCTGATCCCCACCATTTTTGCACAATCCATGAACATGAACGCCATCATTGATGCGCAGAATGTTTGGTATGTGTGGATCTCTCCGCTGGGCGCGTTGATCTTCCTTATCGCTGCCATCGCCGAACTGGGACGCGCTCCCTTCGATCTTGCAGAAGGCGAGTCGGAACTGGTCTCCGGCTTTAATATTGAATATTCCGGCATGAAGTTCGGCATGTTCTATGCGGGCGAACTTTTGCATGCCTTTACCTTTGGCGGTTTTTGGGCGATCCTTTTCTTCGGTGGGTATCGCTTCTTTGGCTTGGAACAGGTCAGCCCGTTCCTTGCGATCTTGGTTCTTATCATCAAAGCGATGCTGGGTTACTGGGTCATCATGTGGGTCAAGTACACCATGATGCGTATCCGTATCGATCAGATGCTTTCCTTTAACTGGAAGTTCCTCACTCCGTTATCCTTCGCCCTTTTGTTGGTAACTGCGTTGATGAACGCGCTTCTCGCCTCCGCTCCGACCTGGCTCTATGTTCTAGGCATGTTCCTCGCGAATGTAGTTACCGGCTGGATCGCGCTCGAGATCGCACGCTCTGCCACCCGCCAGGAACGCGAACGTGTGGAGGGTCCCAAAAAGGTGGCGGAAGCCTCGCACTAATCGGGAGAATGTGACATGACTGGTGCTCAAATAATTTTCCTCGTGGTCGCTTTATACACTCTCATCTCTGCGGTGATGGTGGTAACGACCCGCAATCTCGTACACGCTGCATTGTGGCTTGTTTCCACGTTATTCGGTGTGGCGGTGGTATATGCGCTTTTGAATGCAAACTTCATTGCTGTAGTTCAGGTGGTTGTTTACATTGGTGCCATTGCCATCCTCTTCATCTTTGCTGTAATGCTCACTCGTAAAGATATGCGCGACTCTGGTCCGCAATTGAATAAGAATTGGTGGGCGGGTGCAATGGTGGCTGTGCTGACATTTGCCGGGTTGGCGTTCCTGCTTTCGGGTTGGAGCGGCTTCTCGAAGACAGCGGCAGAACTCCCGGCGGGGTTCGATGCGATCAGCCTGTTAGGCGAAGCACTTGTTTCGCCTACGGCGTATGTCCTGCCGTTCGAAGTGGCGTCTGTCCTTTTGTTGGCAGCGTTGGTGGGCGCGGTGTACGTCGCGTTCAATAAGAAATAGGAGGCGCATACAAATGGTTCCTCTTTCATGGTACTTAATGCTCGCGGCGGCTTTGTTCGGCATTGGCTTGTTCGGTGTGCTGGTGCGACGCAATGCCATCGCGGTCCTTCTCGGCATTGAGTTGATGCTCAACGCTGTGAACATCAACCTCGTTTCGTTCTGGCGTTATAGCGATGTACTCACCTCAATGAGTGGACAGGTCTTTTCCATCATTGTGTTCGCTGTTGCCGCTGCTGAGGTTTCGGTTGGTCTGGCTTTGGTCATTTCTGTGTATCGCCGCCGCAATACGGTGATCGCAGATGAACTTGATATGTTGAAGTGGTAGGGAGTTTATGTCTACTGAAACTTTGATCTGGTTACTTCCCCTCCCGCCTGCGCTGGCATTTTTCTTGATCGTCCTGTTCACGAATAAGAGCAAGGCGCTTAGCCACACCATTGCGGTGGGCGCAGCCTTCCTCTCGTGGCTCGGTGCGATGATCGTGTTTATCCGCGCTTTGGGTGTGGAACATCTTTCTGAACACCCGTTTGAATCGGCGATCAATTGGCTGCCGACGGGCGATACTTATTTGAAGATCGGCGTACTCATTGACCCACTCTCTGCTACAGTTTTATTCTTCGTAGCCTGGTGTGTGCTGATGATCTTCATCTACAGCGTTGGTTACCATAACTTCGGTCAACCCGAAGGTGACCACGACCATGCTGGTTTACCGCCTCATGGTGCGACCGTTCACGGTCACACCGTTCCTTCCATCGAACCGATGTACTCGCGCTTCTTTGCCTTCATTGGCTTGTTCGCGTTCGGTATGCTCACTCTGGTCGTCTCCGACAATGTGTTGACCATGTTCGTTGGTTGGGAAATCATGGGCTTATGTTCCTACTTGTTGATCGGTTTCTGGTACGGAAAAGAATCCGCTCGCAACGCAGCCATCAAAGCCTTCATGACCACCCGTATCGGCGATGTGTTCATGCTGCTGGGCATCGCTTTCTTGTACAGCGTGACCGGTTCACTTTCTTTCAAGGATATCTTCAGCGATGAAGTTCTCCACGCCCTCGCCTCTGTTCCGACGGGTGTGTTTGGTCTTTCTGCTGCAGGTTTGATCGGTCTCCTGCTCTTCATTGGCACGGTGGGTAAGTCTGCCCAGTTCCCGTTGCATGTCTGGCTGCCAGATGCGATGGAAGGTCCGACCCCGGTCAGCGCCATGATCCATGCAGCGACGATGGTTTCTGCGGGCGTGTATGCGGTCATTCGCATGTTCCCGATCATCAGTCTTGATGAAAGGACCATGACTGTTGTGGCGTTCATCGGTGCTTTCACGGCGCTCTTTGCTGCGACCATCGCTGTTGCTCAGAACGACATCAAACGCGTTCTCGCGTACTCGACCATTTCCCAATTGGGTTTCATGATCGCCGCTCTCGGCATCCACGCCTATGTGGCAGCGACCTTCCATCTGGTAACGCACGCTTTCTTCAAGGCTTTGCTCTTCCTCGGTTCCGGTTCCGTCATTCACGGTATGGAACACGGTGTTCTTCACACTGGCAATCACAAAGTGGACCCCCAAGACATGTTCAACATGGGCGGTCTGCGACACAAGATGCCCATCACGTTCTGGACCTTCCTCATTGGGGGCTTTGCTCTCTCTGGCTTCCCCTTGGTGACGGCTGGTTTCTGGTCTAAGGATGAAATCCTTGCTGATGCATGGGCGCACCACCATTACGCGATCTTCTTCACCCTCGCCATTGCTGCCTTCATGACGGCTTTTTACACCATGCGCCAGATCACATTGACCTTCCTTGGTGAAGCCCGCACAGAAGAAGCCAAACACGCTCACGAAACTCCGTGGACCATGACCCTCCCGCTTGTGGTGCTCTCCGTCTTTGCTGTAGGTTACGGCTGGGTCGGTATGCCGCACTGGATCACCGGCGGACTTGTCCCGAACTGGTTCCACGAATTTGTCGGCTCAATGCTTCATGAACATGCTGAAGAACTTGCTTTCAACATCGTTCCACTTGGCACATCTCTCCTTGTTGCGCTCGGCGGTTTGACGGCTGGCTACTTTGCATATCGCAACGTCCAATCTCCCGCGGAAGACAAATTACAGATCCCCGTCCTCAAGAACAAATGGTATGTGGATGAACTCTATAACGTCGTGTTCATCAAGCCTGCTGTTTGGTTCTCTGAGGTATTCGTTTCGAAGTGGATGGATAAAGGCTTCATCGATGGCATTCTCCACTTGTTCGGACCCGCTACCGGCGGAGTCGGAAGCGCGATCCGCAATTACTTTGACCTGCCCGTCATTAATCATTTTTTCGGCGATGGTTCCGCAGAAGTGACCTGGTGGTTCGGCAGAAATCTTCGCCCCATTCAAACGGGACGCATCCAGCAGTATCTTGTCCTCTCGTTGATCGTGCTCTTTGTGGTCGGCGGGCTGCTGTACTTCCTTTTGATGGCATAGGAGCCAAGCGATGGAATATTTCAATACACATCTCCTTAGCCTGATCCTTTTCCTGCCTGCAGTTTCGGCTGTGATCATGCTCTTCCTCCCGAATGAGGCGCGGCTTCATCGCTGGTTTGCTTTCATCGCCAGCTTGATCCCTTTCATTCTCACTCTCGTCCTGTGGAGCCGCTTTGACCCCAACGCAACCGGCTTCCAATTCGAAGAAAAATATATTTGGTACGAAGCCATCAATTCATCCTTCCATCTCGGTGTGGACGGCATTTCGTTCTCGATGGTTTTGCTCACCACCTTCCTGACCCCGCTTGCCATTCTTGCATCCTTCAGCGTCACAGATCGCGTCAAGCCATATATGATGCTTTTCCTGTTCCTGGAAACCGGTATGCTGGGCGTCTTCCTTGCGCTCGATCTGTTGATCTTCTTTGTGTTCTGGGAAATTGGTCTGGTGCCGATGTACTTCCTCATCAATCAGTGGGGAAGCGCCAATCGTGACTATGCTTCGCTGAAGTTCATGATCTACACCATGGGCGGATCGCTCGGCTTATTGCTCGCGGTGCAAATGTTAGGCGTTCTTTTCGGGACCTATGACTTGATTGCCCTTTATCAACAGTGGAATTCGCTGTCAGCGGATACCATTCTTTTGGGTATGACAGTTGGCACCGTAAAGACCATTGCTTTCTGGGCATTTGCCATCGCTTTTGCGGTCAAGGTTCCTTTGTGGCCCTTCCACACATGGCTGCCAGATGCGCATACAGAAGCTCCGACCGCCGGCTCCATGATCCTTGCGGGTGTGCTCCTCAAATTAGGCGCGTACGGTTTTATCCGCTTGGTGTTGCCGCTTTACCCTGTTGAAGCCAAGATGTTCGCAGGTGCGTTGGCTTTCCTCGCTGTTGGCGCAATTGTCTTTGGCGCTTTTGGCTCCTTTGGTCAGACCGACTTCAAACGTTTAGTTGCATACTCATCTGTGAACCACATGGGTTTTGTGGTGCTTGGCATCGCTGCGGCAGGACTTGCCGCTGGCACCCCCGATGCGCACATTGCCATGAGCGGCGCAGTCTTGCAGATGTTCAACCATGGTCTTTCGGCAGCAGGCATGTTCTTCCTTGTTGGCGTGATCTACGAACGAACCCACACCCGCAACCTGGATGAATTTGGCGGCTTGTTCCCGCTCGTTCCCATTTATGGTGGGATTTTGATCTTCACCTCAATGGCTTCGCTTGGTTTACCAGGTTTGAACGGCTTCGTTTCTGAATTCATGATCGTGCGAGGCTCTTACCAGCCGCTAACGATCTACACCGCCATTGCCATGCTTGGCTTGCTCTTCACAGGTGCTTACATCCTGAAGGGAATCAAGAAAGTGTTGCATGGACCCATGAACGAACACTGGGCTCATGGCGAACATAAACTGACCGAGATCAACCTGCGCGAGATCCTTGTAATGGTGCCGTTGATGGCACTCATGCTGTTCACAGGTATCTGGCCGATGTGGATCCTCGATATCATCAACAAAGCCGTGACGGCTCTGTTCTAAGAGGTGGATGATGAATTTTCCCATCCTAAGTGTTATCACCTTCCTTCCTTTTGTTGCCGGCATGCTCATTTTGATGATGCCCGCCAATCGGAAGAATGAAGTCCGTGCAGTAGCTCTCGCAACTGCAGTGGTGGACCTGTTGCTCTCCGGCTGGGTCTACTTGCAATACCTGATGAATGATATGCAAGGATATCAATTCATCGAAAAATATCAGTGGATCAACATCCCGCCGCTTAACATAGCCTTGCACTTTGGTGTCGACGGCATGAGCACCCCGCTGGTGTTGTTGACCGGCATCGTCATGTTCACAGGTGTGCTTATCTCCTGGGGCAATGATGATCCGCATGTCATGTCTGGCATTCAAGACAGACCACGCGAATTCTTCGCCTTCCTCTTCTTGCTGGCAGGCGGTGTGTTCGGAGTTTTTGTTTCACTCGACCTGTTCATGTTGTTCTTCTTCTATGAAATCGCAGTGTTCCCGATGTACTTGCTCATCGCCATTTGGGGTTGGGTCAAGACTCGCGAATACGCAGCCATGAAGCTGACACTCTATTTATTCATTGGTTCTGTGGTTGCTCTTGTTGGCGCGCTTGCCATGTACTGGACTCAGTATCAGAACACAGGCATCCTTTCCTTCGATATGCTCGAAATGGAAAACGCCGGATTTTCGACGGCATTCCAAAACCTCTGGTTCTTGCCAGTCTTTTTGGGCTTTGCAGTTCTTGGTGGTATCTGGCCGTTCCACAACTGGTCACCAGATGGTCACGTGGCTGCACCAACAGCGGTCTCCATGTTCCATGCGGGCGTGTTGATGAAACTGGGTGCATTTGCTGCTTTACGCGTGGGCGTGATGCTCCTGCCTGAAGGCGCAAAAACTTGGGCTCCGCTCATCATGGGTTTTGCAGGCGTCGCGGTTGTGTACGGTGCTTATATCGCCTTCGTCCAGACCGACCTGAAATATATGATCGGTTTCTCCTCCGTCTCCCATATGGGGTTGGTAGTGCTTGGTGTTTCCACCCTCAATGAGACCGGCTTGGTTGGCGCCGGCGTGCAGATGTTCTCTCACGGCGTAATGACAGCTCTCTTCTTTGCTGTGACCGGTATGATCTACGACCGGGCCCATACACGTATGATCCCTGAATTGGGCGGCATGGCAAAGATCATGCCCTTTGCAGCCATCGGTTTCATTATTGGCGGTTTGGTTTCGATGGGTATGCCTGGCTTCTCTGGTTTTGTCGCAGAATTCCCGATCTTCATGGGTGTTTGGCGCGAACAATGGTTGGTGGCAGTCATTTCCAGCATTTCCATTGTGATTACAGCGGCATATATCATGATGAATATTCGTAAGGTCTTCTTCGCGCCGCTTCCTGAAAATCTCGAAGGGCATGTTGGTGATGTGACCGTTTTGGATAAGGTTGCCATCGTCACTCTGTGTTTGTTCATGATCGCTATCGGTATGTTCCCCTCGGTGATGGTGCCGATGGTCGAAACAGGCGTTGAGAATATCATGCGCCTTTTGGGAGGTGCATAATGTTTACAACTGTGACCTTCGCCTCCATTCTTCCTGAAATTCTGATCCTAACCATTGGGCTTTTAGTGCTCATCGTGGAGCCCTTCTGGAAGGACGAACAAAAACGTAACGCAGGCTGGCTCACTGCGGGCGGATTACTCATTGCCATGATTGTCAGCTTACTCTTCGGACAGCCCGGCGAACCTGTGGCTGTTCTAGGCGGTATGATCCGCTTCGATTGGATGGGCTTCTTCCTCAAGATGCTGTTCATGTTCGCAGCAGCGGCCACAGCCTTGCTTTTGATGGACCACGAACAAGCTGGCAAACGCGGCGAAGCCTATCTGATGTTGCTTGCTTCACTCATCGGTATGAACCTGATGGCTTCCTCAGCGGACTTGGTGATGCTTTATCTGTCCATTGAAACAGCGTCCATTCCTCTGTACATCCTCTCCGGTTTCCTGCTTGGTGATGATCGTTCGACAGAAGCAGGTTTCAAGTACTTCTTGTATGGTGCGATGTCTTCCACCATTATGTTGTACGGTTTTAGTTTGTTGTTTGGCTTCTCCGGAACGACCGACCTGTATTCCATTGCCACCTCATTGACCTCTGGCAGCATCTCTCCATTGCTTGCTTTTGGAGTTGTAACTTTGATCATTGTTGGCTTGGGTTTCAAGGTTTCGGTAGTTCCATTCCACTTCTGGGCTCCCGATGTGTATCAGGGTGCCCCGACGCCTGTGGCTGGCTATCTTTCCACAGCTTCAAAAGCAGCTGGTTTTGTGGTCATTCTGCGCCTGTTTTTCATCTCCTTCCCCGAATTTACCAGCACATGGACGATGATCCTTGCCGTTCTGGCTGCCATCTCCATGACAGTGGGTAACTTGCTAGCACTGCCGCAAACCAATATCAAGCGTCTTTTAGCGTACTCTTCCATCTCCCATGCAGGGTATGCAATGATCGGTGCGGTGGCGTTCAGTCAGTTTGGTGCGGCGAGCGTTATTTTCTATCTTGCAGCCTATATTGCAACCAACCTGCTCGCCTTCGGTCTGGTGATGGCATTCAGCCGAATCACTGGTCTGGAAGAGATTACTGACTATGCTGGTTTGAGCCGTCGCAGCCCATTGATGGGGTTGATGATGCTGGCGGCGTTCCTGTCGCTTGCTGGTATGCCTCCATTCGGTGGTTTTGTAGCAAAGGTATTTGTCTTCGCCGCAGGTGTTCAAGCGAATTACACATGGCTCGTCATAGTTGGTATCATCAATTCGATCATTGGTGTGTATTACTATTTGAACGTCCTAAAGTTTGTATACCTTTACCGTCTGCCGAATCAGGATGAAGAAAACCACCCGATCCCATTGACCCAGCCATATATGATCGCTTTGGTTGTTTTGGTCATTGGTGTGATCCTGCTTGGTACGGTCTTTGCTCCGTTCTTCAACTGGTCGGATGCGGGAGCGTTGAACCTGTTTTAGCGAAGTAAAGTGGCAGTCACCCTGAAGGTGACTGCCACTTTCTCAGTTCAGGAAAAAATTCGAGAAACAGAGACAGATAGAGGTCAGGAAAGAAGCCCTGTTCGAGGCGAGGGGACCCTTGAGAGCAGCAAAAGTCTGCCCTGAAAGCCAGGGTTTGGGTAGAAATTCCCTCCAAAAGGGATTTCTATTTTTCGTTTGACGCTCTTAGACCTGTCAGTTATAATTCGTGCGCTATGACACAATCGGAACTCGAGGAAAAACGCAAAAAGATGGTCTACAGCCTGCTCTTTGTAATTATTGGGCAGGTTGGGTTTATTACCCTTGTTGTGTTGTTTGCTTTGGTTTGGGGTGGTGTCTGGCTCGATAATTATTTTGGAACGAAACCGGTGATCACGTTCGTATTGTCTTTAGCCGGTATTCCACTTTCGGTGTTCTTAATGTTCGTTGCTTCGCGAAGAGCGTTGGCGCGATTTACAGAACAGTATGAAGCCGAAAAGAAAAAAATTTCTGCTTAGGAGGCGGGGCTTGGAAACCCAAAAACGTACCCCCTGGCGGCGCTGGATTGTTCTGGTCTTGATGATTGCGGGTTGGATTCTCGCGGGCATCTATACACCAATTAGACCTGAAATTACAGTGGCTGCCGAAAAATTAAGTTATGAGCCTTTGTTCAAGTTACCTGTGATTGGCTCGTTCTATCTTGTCAATACGCTTCCCACCCTGGCTTTGACGATCATTCTGCTGGTGGTGATTGCGTTCGCTGCAAATCGCTCCCTTACCAAAAGCCAGAAGACCAATCTGGTTCCAACTGGCATTGGTAATGCTATGGAAGCCATACTAGAGATGCTCTATAACCTGACCGAAAGCTCGGCGGGTGCGAAATGGGCAAAGGCGATCTTCCCTTGGTTTGCGACAATTATGATCTATGTATTGTTTGCAAACCTTTTGAAATTGCTGCCCGGCTTTGAGTCGATTGGGCTGATCAAGGAAGCACATGGAGAAGGTGGTCATGCCGTGGCTGCTCTTGGCGGTGGCTGGTCCATGTTGACCTCGGAAGAGGGACATTATGTTTTGTATCCTTTCCTTCGTGGTATTTCTGTTGACTTGAACTTCACACTGTCCCTTGCCTTGATCTCCTTCGTGATGATCCAGGTAATCGGCGTTCGAGCCCAGGGCTTGGCATACTTCAGCAAGTTCTTCAATACCAAGCGCATGTTCAAGGTGCCGTTCTTTGGTGCAATGGACTTCCTCGTTGGTTTGCTTGAAGTCATCTCTGAATTTGCAAAGATCCTCTCCTTCACCTTCCGTCTTTTCGGTAATATGTTCGCGGGTGTGGTGTTGGTGGCGGTGGTCGCTTCATTGCTAGGTAATGTCAGCATTTTGGCGGCAATGGTCATGATGTTCGAATTGTTCGTGGGCTTGATCCAGGCATTTGTGTTCGGTATGTTGACCATGGTGTTCATGGCAATGGCGACACAAGGTCACGGTGACGAAGAGCACGCAGAGCATTAATTTTTTGAAAAATATTTCATAACTAACTAGGATAAACCTAAGGAGACTCGAAACATGGATGGACAATTTCTTTTAGATGCGATGCGCTTCGTGGGCGCAGGTCTGGCGATGATCGGCGCTGCTGGCGCTGGCGTGGGAATCGGCTTGAGCGTTCAGGGTGCACTCGGTGGTATGGCTCGCAACCCCGATACCTACGGTAACTTGTTGACCAACATGATCCTCGGCGTGGCGTTCTCCGAATCCATCGCTATTTATTGTTTGGTCATCGCATTCCTCATGCTCTTCAAAGTCGTGTAGTTCAAGGAGCATAAAACATGGAAGCATTAGGTATTAATGTCGGTCTTCTCATTGTTCAGATCATTGCGTTCACCATTGTGATGCTCACATTGAACGCCTGGGTTTACAAACCCATGCTGGACATGATGGAGACCCGTAAGAAGAAGATCGCTCAGGGTTTGGAAGATGCCCGCGTTGCAGCTGATGCCCGCGCCAATGCGGAAAAAGATGCTGCCAAGATCGTTGCTGACGCTCAGGCTGAAGCCAGCAAGGTCGTTCGTGAAGCTACCGAACGCGCTGAAGTTGCTTCCAAGGACGTCCGCGCTGCTGCTGAAGGCGAAGCTGCCAAGGCTCGCGAAGCCGCCATGGCTGAAGCTGAACTCGAACGTGGTCGCATTCTCGGCGATCTCCGCGGTCAGGTTGCCGCTCTTGCCATCGCTGCTGCCAACAAGCTCGTTGGTGAAGCTCTCGATGAGAAGAAACAGCGCGCTTTGCTCGATGAATTCTTCTCCGGCGTGAAGTCTGGCAAGGTGGTTGTGGTTGGTGAAGAACTCAAGGGCGATACTGCCGTTGTCACCAGCGCGCTTCCTCTTTCTAAGGACGAAGAAGCTGCAGTCAAGAAGAGCGTTGTTGCCAAGGATTACTCCTTCAAAGTTGATCCCTCCATCCTCGGTGGTTTGGTGATCAAAGTTGACGAGAAGGTTCTCGACGCTTCCGTCGCTGGCAAGCTCGAAGGTCTGCGCTCTGCTCTCAAGTAATACAAGAACGACATTAAAAAGGCTTTGGTACAATTACCAAAGCCTTTTTTGTTTAACTTCAATGGAGATAAACTAACAACCATGCTTCTCAAAGACCTGTTCGTTGACTTTCCTTTTTCTCATCCTTCCAATATTCCTGATGTTGATATCAATGGAATTGTCATTGATAGCCGAGCGGCAAAGCCGGGCAATCTATTTGTTGCCATGCGAGGACGTGATGCAGATGGTCACAACTACATTCAAAAAGCAATTGACAATGGTGCCGCTGCGGTTATTGGAGATAGAGACCTGAATGGATTTAGCGTCCCATATATTCAATTGAAGAACGCGCGTCATTCCTTGACCTGGCTTGCTGCGGCGTTTCATGCCTTTCCCGCCCGTAAGCTGACGGTCATCGGCGTGACAGGTACCGATGGCAAAACGACAACGAGTAATTTGCTTCACAAAATCCTTATCGCGGCGGGTCTTAAAGCAGGAATGATCTCCACGGTAAATGCAGTCATCGGAGATGAAGTGTTGGACACTGGATTCCATGTCACCACACCAGATGCCCACGATGTGCAACGTTATTTGGCAAAGATGGTGCAAGCTGGTTTGACACATGTTGTCTTGGAGACCACTTCTCATGGTTGGTCTCAACGCCGCGTAGATGCTTGCGAATTTGACATAGCTGTCGTTACGAACATCACGCACGAGCATATGGACGAACATGGCGGCTATGAAAACTATCGGGCCGCCAAGGCGCGATTATTCGAAAGCCTCGAATGGACAAGCGCCAAGCCGCAGGGAAATCCGCGTTTGGGTGTGATCAACTTCGATGATAAAAAATCGTTCGATTTCTTGGATGACTTTATCAAAACACCAAAGGTCAATTACGGTCTGGGCGAGGGGAGTGATGTCCGTGGGATGAATATCGAATACAGCCCATCTGGAATTCATTTTACAGCAGTCTCAGATAGTTTTCGTGTAGCCACATCTAGTAATTTGGTTGGAGCTTATAACGTCTCAAACTGCCTTGCAGCGTTGACAGCGGCTGTCCATGGTCTTGGTATTGACCCAGAGATAGCTGCACAGGGCATTGCTTCTCTTGAAGGGATTCCTGGACGTATGGAGCGCATTGATTTGGGGCAGAACTTCACTGCCATTGTGGATTTTGCCCATACCCCAAATGCATTGAAAGTGGCTTTGGAAGCAGGCCGGACTATGACAGATAAACGCGTTATCGTTGTCTTTGGCTCGGCGGGTCTACGTGACAAAGAGAAGCGCCGAATGATGGCGGAAACCTCTGCCGAGTTGGCTGACCTAACGGTATTGACCGCTGAAGATCCGCGCATTGAGTCGCTGGATGGAATCCTAGAAGAGATGGCGGAAGGTATGAGGTCCAAGGGCGGACGAGAAGGCGATAATTTTTGGCGTGTGCCAGATCGCGGCGAAGCGATCAAGTTTGCGTTGAAATTGGCGCAGCCCGGTGATATCGTTCTTTCCTGTGGGAAGGGACATGAACAGTCCATGTGCTTTGGCAAGACCGAATATCTATGGGATGACCGCACTGCCATGCGTGCTGCTCTGGCAGACTATCTTGGTGTTGAAGGACCTGCCATGCCGTATCTCCCGTCACAAGATAAACCAGAAGAGGAATGGCTGAAGGGATGAGCAGCTGGATTCAGCGAGTAACTTTGCAAGGAAAATATGTTCGCCTCGAACCAATGGGCGAACAGCATATACCGGGTTTAACTGAGATCGGCGCTGGTCAGGATTTTTGGAGCTTCATGTTGTATGGTGATATGAAGACAGAAGCTGATATGAGCAATTGGGTGTTGGACATTCTTGAGCGTGAGAAAACTGGCAGCGATCTTCCTTTTGTGGTTATCCATCTGGCTTCTGGCAGGGTTGCAGGTGCAACCCGTTACCTGAACATCATTCCCAAAGATCGCGGACTTGAAGTAGGCGGCACCTGGTATGGAAAAGAATTCCAGCGAACAGCGGTTAACACAGAAAGTAAATATCTCTTGTTGACACATGCGTTTGAATCTCTCAATGCCATTCGTGT
>JBEBCV010000373.1:0-4559 GCA_041157505.1 Chloroflexota bacterium
CAGATTGAAAAATGCTTTCGGTCAGCAATCCTTTTGTTTATAAGGCGTCGTGGCCAAGTGGTAAGGCAAGGGTCTGCAAAACCCTCATTCACGGGTTCAAATCCCGTCGACGCCTCAAAAATAAAAAAACAGACTCTTCACGAGTCTGTTTTTTTATTTTTTGAAGGTAAACGATTGTCCATAGACATTTTTTTGAAGATCAGGGGCTATCTTCAGTTGTCCACCGACAAGTTTTACTTCACACGCAGGAAGCGGCGTTTACCCACTTGCAATACGCCAGGGTGCGGGAAAACAGCATCTCCACGCTCAAGTACTTCCCCATCAAGGCGGACGCCCTTTTGATCAATGAGTTGACGTGCTTTGCTCTTGCTCTCTGCCATGCCTGCAGCAAGAATAACATCCACAACTGTTTGACCCGATTGCAATTCGTAATCCGGCATTTCATCTGGGATCTCCTTCTGCTGGAACATCTTGATGAAATGATCTTGGGCGGCTGCAGCTTCTTCCTCTGTATAAAAGATACTAGTGATTTCCTTTGCCATCTTCATCTTCGCGTCCCGTGGATGCAAAGCTCCAGAAGCTACATCCTTTTCGATCTGAGCGACCTCAGGAGGGCTGAAACGAGTCACAAGACGCATGTAGATACCCATTGCCGAATCGGGGACAGACATAAGTTTGCCGAACATATCATCTGCGCCAGTGTTGATCGGAACGATATTGCCAGTGGATTTGGACATGCGCTGAACACCATCTGTACCCGGCAAGATGCCTGTGACGATACCAACCAATGGTTTTTGCCCTAAAGCCTCTTGCAGTTTACGCCCAGCGACAATAATGTTAAAGAGTTGATCTGAACCGCCAATTTGCACATCGGTTTCCATCGCAGCAGCATCGTAGCCTTGCATCAAGGCATAGAAAGTTTCGTGGAGATAGATCGGTTCACCCTTATCGAGACGTTTGGCAAAGTTTTCGCGGGCTAAAAACTGCTGAACCGTAAAATTCTGTCCCAATCGAATTAAATCGATCAAGTTGAGTTTTGAGAGCCACTCTCCGTTATAGCGGATCTTGGTCTTTGCACGGTCCAGGACACGGAAGGCTTGCTCAGCATAGGTCTGAGCATTCTCGGCAACTTTTTCTGGCGTGAGGATTGGACGTGCCTTGTTCTTATCAGAAGGGTCACCCACTAAAGCCGTGTAACTGCCGATCAAGAAAGTGACTTCATGCCCTAAATCCTGAAACTGGCGCAACTTGCGCATGGAAATGGTATGCCCTAAATGCAGGTCGGTGGATGTCGGGTCATAACCGCAATATACGCGCAATGGGCGCTTCTCTTTCTCAGCAAGCTTTAAACGCTCACGCAGTTCGGTTGCCATGGCTTTTTGCAATTCTTCGTCGCCATAGTCGGTTCCCTGCATCAATAACTCGACTTGTTCCTCGATGTTCATTCTTTTCTCCTAATGCCAGACCCTTTTAGAGTCTTAATATACAAACAAAAACGCGCCCGCGATGATGGGGCGCGTTCAAATCACACCATCGCAAGAAGTTACGGGTGGTAATAATAGTAGTAGCGGCTGGTGAAAAAACTACAAGACATGAACGGTATTATACAACAGGAATTTTATTGCGACAAATTGAAAGAGAAACTCCACGGACCACGCACGGTGTAGAACTCGTCACTGTAAACGAGCTGTTCTGCCTGTTCCTGAGTCATTTCAGAAGGCTTACCGAGGATCTGCATCGTCAGTGCACCATTGACATCCACACAGTCCACAGAAACGCCGGTCCCCCGCTCAAGCATGGCTTGTTGGATCTTCGGCAGATAGAGGTCACAATAATCGCCGGGCAGAGGCGGCGCTGCTATTGCATCAATATTGATCGTTGCACTGGTCAGGTCTGCATCAGGCGCGACAACAAAGGTCAAAGTATCGCAACGCAAACCAGGCTGACCATCGACAGGTTCTTGCAAGCTGATCAAGGTTGTGCCATATTCTTGAAGCACAATGCCGTTGTATGCCAAATTCGCTGCCCAGATCGACCAATCGGATGCATCGGGCAATGTAAAACAGACATCGGCATTAACATTTTTCCCCTCCATCCAAGCGCGGTTCATACGCACATCGATCCCGGCAGACGTTTGCTGGGCAGTGCTTACATTTGCTTCTGCGGATGGGTACGATGGGTCGATATATGCCGTTGCAGTCGGCAGCAATTGCGGCAATACGATTTGCGAATCCTGTGCTGGGGCACCACAAGCCGATACCAAAAACAACAATAACAAAGTAATGGAAATCTTCTTCATGGACTTATTTCTCCTTTGACTTATCCAAACAAATCGGTCAACGCCTCTTGCGGACCTGGAAACTGGAACTTGTACCCAGACTCGAGCAATCGCTTTGGCTGGGAAAACCTTCCTTCGAGGATCAAGACGCTCATTTCACCTAAAACGTTCCTCATCAAAAAAGCAGGGACGGGAAACCAGTATGGTCGGTGCAGTATATTAGCAAGTACCTTCGTGAAATCAGCGAGTGAGGTCTGTGCAGGGGCTATCATATTATAGACGCCACGCGCATTTTCATTTGCCATCAGATAGCGGATCGCCCCCACCCAATCCTTGATATGGATCCAGGGAAAGGCTTGTTTGCCAGAGCCAATGGGTCCACCGACGAATAATTCCACTGGCAAAGCGATCAATTTCATTATCACATTATCTCGGGAAAGCACCGGCGGTGTGCGTAAAACCAACCTCCGGATACCTAATCCTTCAACAGATTGAGTGGCATCTTCCCACTTAACGGTGAGCTGGGCAAGAAAATCTTCTCCTGGCGGTGTGGTCTCATCAGCAAGGTCACCTTGCAAACCATAATGATTGATACCGGAGACTTGTACGAAAAGGCTTGGGCGGCGAGTCGCGTTTTGGATGGCTTGAGCAAGGGCAAGTCCGGGGAGGATGCGGGAATCCTCGAATGATTTTTTCTTTGCCGCAGTCCATGGCCAGGCGGAGGTACTGCGTCCGGCAAGATGAATAACCACATCCATTTCATTAACGAGATGCCCCCACCCATTAGTGGACCGTGCATCCCATTCTACGATCTGGACATCGGAACGATTTGACGGGGTTCTTGAAAGGACAAAGACCTTGTGACCATCAGCAAGAAAAGATTTTGTTAGGGCGGTTCCCAGTAAACCCGTGCCGCCAGCGATCATGATATTCATTTTGACTCCTGCAATGATATGTCAATGAGTGTTTAAACCGATTTAATATTCTGGATGTATAATCACGCGAGTTACCGGAAAATTATGAACGAACCCGTACTGGTGCTCAATGCAAACTTTGAGCCGATCCACGTCTGTTCTACACGACGGGCAGTCACTTTGATCCTTGCGGGAAAAGCCGGTATGATCGCAAATGGACGCGGACACATCCGCACCATATCACAGCTCATCCCTCGTCCATCGGTTATTCGGCTGGAATCGCAGATTCATCGACCGCGCCCGCGCGTCAAGTTAACGCGTCGCGAAGTCTTTAGGCGCGATAATTATACCTGCCAGTATTGCGGCAAGCATGAAGGGAATCTGACGATCGATCATGTGATTCCACGTCATATGGGTGGAAAACATATTTGGACAAATCTGGTAACCGCCTGTTCACCTTGCAACCATCGTAAAGGTGGGCGCAAGGTGGAAGAAGCTCACATGCGTTTGCTGCACATTCCCAAAGAACCGCCTGCGGATGCTTCTTATATTTTTGGTAAGCATCTTTCAGATAATCAGGAATGGATGCCTTATATCTCAGGTTGGTAAATTCAAATCCCCTCATGTGAGGGGATTTTTTAGAAATCCAAAACCATAAAGTCTTTTGCTAATTGAATTTCACCTTGATAGGTTTTTGATGCTTCGGCAACGATATCGCCTTTCTTAAATCTGCCTGTCGGATAGTGGATAAGATATAGCTTGTTCACTTCTGCTCTGGAGGCTACTTCGCCTGCCTGAAACGCAGAGGAATGTCCGGGTGACTCACCCGTTGCTTCGTGGATGAGAACATCAGCGCCTTCGCTCAAACGGACGACCTCATCACAAGGTTCTGTGTCGCAGGAATATGCCATCACTTTCTGGCTTTGCGAAAAATTCACCCGCAACCCAATGTTGGGGATCATATGATGGACGGGTGAAGAATGAATCGTGAAGTCGGGGCAATCGAGCACAAGCGTCATCTCGCGGACCGGCAAACGATAAAAAACAACCGGGAAGAAGTTGGGCCACTCAGACCAGTTATAAAAACCCATCAACCCCTCAACACGGTCGAGGGTGTAGTGTAGACCATAAATATTGAGCGGTTTTTGCCTGCCCATAAGCCACATATCCATGAGCAACAACGGAATGCCAGAAACGTGGTCGGGGTGAAAATGTGTGACGATGATATCGGTCAGGTTGTTGAAGTCCAAACCGGCTTGCTCAAGGCGCAAAATGGGGTTGCTGACAGAGTCGATCAGCACAGTACGATCTTTCCCCACAAGCACCATATGTGTGTTTTCACTTTCCTGTGTGGGAATTGCGTTCGA
>JBEBCV010000374.1:0-2877 GCA_041157505.1 Chloroflexota bacterium
CGGGTTCGATAAGCCGACTCTTGCCAACTCTTGCTGCTGTGACTGAAGAGCAACAGCGATCAGAGCATCATCATCTGCATTCGCGTTCTCTTCCAAAAGAGTTAACGCTTTTTGGTATTCCTTTTCGGCATTTTTTTCCAAACTGATCTGACCTTGGACTGCGATCCATTCATCAAGGCGGCGTTCGGCAAGCATGATATCCATGGTGACCGAATGAGGTGCCAGGGTCTGCCAAACCTGTTCACTTGCACGCTTCCAGCCATACATGGCATCACCCGGCATGGCGGCTTGAGCGTAAGCCGTTCCCGTTGCAAGGAATGCGGCTGTGAGCATGGCAAATGAGACAGCCAAACGTCGAACCGTTGCGGGGGGAACAACCAAGCTTCGGCGCGGGCGGAGCCGCAAGAATTGAGTCAACGCTTCTTGTGTGTAATTAATGAAAGCCGGGAGCGGTCGCACGTCACGCCCTTGATCCAATAAAAGCGCAGTTTCGAGGATAGGCTCCAGTTGAGATGAATATTGGGGATGGCGCAACAGGCATTCTTTTAAGGAAGTGGTACCGTTCATGAGCCTGTTCAAACAGGTTTCAAGGGTATGTCGAAATTCCCTTGTGATCGTATTCGAAGCAGAATTATTCAAATGGTCTGCCAACCCGATCAGTGCATTGATCTGGAGTGTGAATAACTCCCCCGTTTGAAGTCCTAATGTGCGGGCAAGATCTTTCTCTGAAAGACCAACAATATACTTCAAGACCAATGCATTTTGTTTTTCTTCCGATAAGATCCGCAACCCATCGCGGATGATCTGATATTCTTCTCGAAACTCATCTCCCCGCGAAGCTAATGTGACAGGATTATCGGGAGCAGGGCTAAGTTTGTGGGTGCGGTGATGTTCTTTCACTTGAACACGTGCAATAGAATATAACCAGATCAAAAACGATGACCCGAACATATGGTAACGATCAAGTTGTTCCCATGCTTTGAAAAAAACCTGCAGCGTCAGCCCCTCAGCAACTCTGTTATTTGGAACCAGGAAATGGATATAACGATAGACCCACTCAGCACAAGGAACGCATAGTTCAACGAATGCATTGATATCGCCAGTTTTAGCCTGACGCAGCAAGCGCATCTCTATAGGGAGCAAACCTGAAGAACGATCAAGATAACCGGAACTTATCATAAGTCACCAACTTCAGAGCAGGTCAAGTCCGAAAATTAAACATCCAACACAGGCGCACTCTCTTCGCCTGTCTGGCAACTTTGAATATATCTTATTTTACAACGAAATATATCTGAATACTACCAGTCAAATAGAAAAAGGAGATACCCTTACAGGTATCTCCTTTTTTCTAGAACCCTTCGAGGGGGCTCAGGTCTGCGATCCCATCGGATAATTTGGCTATGCGCTGGAGTAAACCGAGGCGGTTTTCTTTCACTTTCTTATCCTCTGCCATCACCAGTACTTTGTCGAAAAAGGCGTTGATGGAAGGGATGAGTTTGACGATGATTTCCAGGAATTCGTCTATGGACGATGGACGATGGCCGGCAGACGATTGAATAGCTGCATATAAATCCTTCTCTTCTTTTTCGATGAAGGCTTTATCGTCAATCGTCAATGGTCTATCGTCCAAATTCGCGGAGCGAATAATGCGGACACAGCGGGCATAGCCAGGCAAAATGGACTGCCAGTCTTCGCGGCTCACCCACGCCGATAACTGCTTCACCGCCCGAGCCGATGCTGCCGGGTTGGCGGATTGTTGAGCCAGCACCGCTTCGACAACGTCGTGCTTATAACCCAGGTCTTTCAAGACCACAGACAGACGCCCTGTGATGAACTCAAGGATTTTTGCTTGTGCTTCGTTATTGCATTCAATCGGCTGAGTCTTGGCAGATTTCTTCACAGCGTCGGCGAGGTCGAAGTCTACGTCATGTTCGGTGAGCGGTTGGACCAAGCCAATGGCGGCACGGCGCAGACCGAAGGGATCTTTCGCACCAGTGGGAGCGAGACCAGCGGCAAACATACCGACAAGCGAGTCGAGTCTATCGGCAACGGCGATGGCGAGACCGGGCTTGGTCTGTGGGACGGCTTGATATTGCTCGGCAATCGCTGCGGCGACATCTTTCTGCTCACCCGAGCGGAGCGCGTACTCACCACCGATGATGCCTTGCAAGGAGGTCATTTCAGTGACCATCTGCGTGACAAGGTCGGCTTTCATCAAATGCGCGGCGCGACGAGCAAAGATGGCTTGATCGGCTTCGAGCTTGAGCATCGGGATCAAGTCGTTGACCAGCTTCTCGATGCGCTCAGATTTATCGAGCATGGAGCCGAGCTTGGTATGGAAGGTCAGCGAGGAGAGCTTGGGACGATATTCTTCGAGCTTGAGCTTCACATCTTCGCGGACAAAGAAGTTGGCGTCGGCAAAGCGCGCGCCGAGAACGTGTTCGTTCCCTTCACGGACGATGTCAATGTGGATGTCGTCGCCGTTGCGGATGGCGATGAAATGCGCCAATAATTTCCCGTTTTTCTGGATCGGGAAATAACGCTGATGTTTCTTCATCACCGAGATTAACACATCGCGCGGCAAGGTGAGGAATTCGGAATTGAATTCACCCATCACAGCTGTTGGCATTTCGATCAGATTGGTGACTTCGTTTAGCAGACCATCCTCAATGATCGCTTCCCCACCGACGAGGTGAGCAGCTTCGTTGACCTGCACCACGATGGCAGCTTTGCGTTCTTCTTTATCGAGCAGAATGCCTGCTTCGCGGATGATGTCGAAATATTTATCGGCAGAAGTGATCTTTACTTCTGGAGAGTCATACGGGCGGAGTCCGCGAGAGATATTGCCACTGACCACGCCAGCATATTCGAACGGGA
>JBEBCV010000375.1:0-3517 GCA_041157505.1 Chloroflexota bacterium
TGCATCTGCGGAACTCATCGATGGACATGACGTCTTTGTGCTCGGGGCGGGTAAAGCAGACATCCAACTCCACGCGTGAGATGCCGAGGGCGATCTCACCAGCACCGGGGTTGCAGAAGCAACCAGTGCGCAGAGAGATGTTCACTTTGTTGGCTTCGCTTTCGATGAAGCGATGATCGAAGGCTTTGCCGTCTTTGTCATAGAAGTTGACAGTGACTGCTCCGCCTCTTCCTTCGGTGGAGTTGGGTCCGAACAACCGAACCAGGGGCTCGCCGGTACTGTGTTTCATGGCGGTGAGATTTTCCAACAGCCAGCCGGTGAGAGTTTTGACACGCTCGCTGATGGTGTCATAGCCGATCGATTCGATATGCTTTAATCCAATTTCAAGTGCGGGGATATTTAAGTAATCAAGTGTGCCATCTTCAAAGGCGGCTGCACCGTCTGCGAGATAGTATTTGTCACCTTGCACAGAGGCGACGGTGATCGTCCCACCAGCGAACCAGGGACGATGTAATTTTGCCAACGCAGATTTTCTTGCAATGAGTGCGCCAAGCCCGGTGGGATAGCCGAAGATCTTATAGAACGAGATCGGAACAAAATCTGGTTTGACCTTGCTCAAGTCCAGTTTGTTGGTGGGGACGTAGGCAGCGGCATCCACCAACACATCCCAACCGTGGGCGTGAGCTTTCTCGATCCATTCAAGCGGATGTTTTACGGAGGAGAAGTTCGATTGGGCGGGGAATGCAAACAGGTTATGTCCAGCCTTGGAAGGGCGAGCCAGTTCGAGTTCCAGTTGAGAGGCGTCCACGCGCATTTCTGGCAGCATGACGGGAATATACGTCACCTCTGCGCCGCGAGCATGAGCGAATTCACGAATCCCATTAACAGAGTTGTGATTGTCGAAGGTCAAAAGATAGCGTCCGTTCGGGAAGGGATAAGACTCGCCAACCAGTTTGAGTGCGCCGCTGGCATTGGGTGTGAAGATGGCAAGATACTCATCGGGATCGGCGTTGAAGAATTTGAGGATGTACTCGCGTGTGCCTTCAACAAGATGGGTGGCAGCAATAGAAGTGGGGTTGGAAGAATGCGGATTGCCAAAGACATTTTCTTTGAGCAGTTGATGATGTTTTTCTACCTGCGACTCGGCATAGATGCCGCCGCCGGTGTAATCAAAATAGACATGCTCACCCGCATCGAGACGGGCATAATCTTTCTTGCGGAGTTCATCGATGGATGCGGTTTGTTTATAGGTGGGATATTTTTGAAGGAAGGTTTCGAGTTCGTTGGACATTCACATTCTCCTGTCGTAACCACAAAGACATCAAGCTGCCAGGTCTCAAAGAAAGCTTTGTGATTTTGTGCCTTTGAGACTTCGTGGTTGTTTTATTATGCTTTTACCGGGTTGCTTAATTTACCCAACCCCTCGATTTCAACGTCGACTACATCGCCATTTTTCAATTCACCCACGCCTGCGGGTGTGCCGGTGAAGATGAGGTCACCGGGTTCGAGGGTCATGACGGATGAAATGTAGGCGACCAGCGTACCAACGTTGAAGACCATATCACGGGTGGATGCCATCTGCCGCATCTGCCCGTTGACACGGCAGGTGACCACCGCATCCGAGGGGTCAAAATCTGTATCGATCCACGGACCAAAGGAGCAGAAAGTGTCGAAGCCTTTGGCACGTGTCCACTGTCCATCTGTTTTTTGCAGATCACGGGCAGTGATGTCGTTACCAATGGTGTAACCGAAAATATATTCCTTCGCCTGTTCAGCGGTGACGTTCTTGGCGCGTTTGCCGATCACCACCACCAACTCGCCTTCATGCTCCACCTGTTTGGATTGGGTTGGCAGGACGATATGGTCACCAGTGGCAATGATCGAAGATGGCGGCTTGAAAAATAGAAGCGGGATCTTCGGTACCTCATTGCCCAATTCCTTGGCATGGTCTACATAATTGCGCCCCACACAAACAATCTTGCTGGGTATACACGGAGCAAGGACTTTCACCTCTTTGAACGGGGTCCGCGCTTCGCGGCGGCGATATTCGCCGAACATATTTCCCTGCACTTCGCCAACTTTGTCTTCCAGCATCCAGCCGTAGGTGGCTGTCCCTTCGGGAGTTTGATAACGGATGATTCGCATTCTATTTCCCTTTATATTCGTTGATGTTCAATCGATCCACATCCAATAACAGTTCGCTGATGGATTTACCCAAAACCGGGTGAACCAGGTCAGGGGCAATCTCGTTCAATGGCACAAGCACAAATCCGCGGTGATGCAGGCGAGGGTGGGGGATGACCAGCGGCGGAGAGTTCAATACAAGGTCATCATAAAACAGGATGTCGATATCGATCACGCGCGGACCATTCTCGAAGCTGGGCTCCCGCCCAAGGACCGTCTCGAGACGCTTCAAATGGGAGAGCAGATTTTCCGGCTCCATATAGGTTTCCACCATCACCACCTGATTCAAGAATGCAGGTTGGTCCGCATACCCCCAGGGCGGAGTTTCATACACAGGCGACTTCTTTTTCACATCCATTTGAGGCGTGAGATTTGAGATCGCATTTTTTAGATTCGCAAGGCGGTTTCCCAGGTTGCTTCCAAGGGCGAGGTAAGCGGTATGCTCCATATTGGATCCTTTCTAAATGGCGTGTTCGTCGTAATGCTCCACAACATCCGCAGCGAGCCATTCTTCGATGGTCGGGTTTTGAAATGCGCTATCAGGAAGCCCGCGCACAAGCTCGATCATCTCCAAACGTTTTTGTTCAAAGATGGTTCGCAATTCTTCTTCACTGGTTCCCTGATACTTTGCCACGATCTCTGCATTATACGCATCGGTATCTGCCGGACCTTTATATACAAAGGCGGGGTCTTTCAACGCGCCTTGCACGGCTTTCATACCCTCATCCCACCATGCAAAGTTATGCGCCAACAGGTCTCCAAAACGAGCCGCGCTTTGTTTCTTTAAAAACTCTTCTTTCTTATCCGAGCCATCGAACTTGGCGATATAGGTTCCCCATTCATGTTCAAGCGTATCCAGCGTAAGGAATTTGCTCAATGCGACGAGATGTTCGCGGGCGTGGTGGATGAAGATGCCGTTGATGCGCCCCTGAATGCGACGATCATCGAACGCCGCCTCATTCACGGACCTCAAGTCTGCTGCGGCTTTCTGACGCGTTTTCTCAAAGTGAGCCAAAAACTCGGCTTCGTCCCAATCTTTATACTTCGCCACGGCTTCGGCATTGAACGCGTCGAAATCATATTTCTTCTTTTCAAATTCGCGGTTCTCGGCAATTGCCATAATGACAGGCATGACATCTTCCCACCATGCCAGGATGTGCGCCAACATATCGCGGAACTGGTCGTAGCCTTGATTGCGAACACGTTGAACGCCGTCTAATTCCGGCAGGCGCTTGAATCTTTCAATATACGTTGCCCATTCGATATCTAAAAAATCAAGTGTGCGTTGTTTGTAACTCATTGACAGTCTCCATTTTTGACCATGGACGATTGA
>JBEBCV010000376.1:0-10806 GCA_041157505.1 Chloroflexota bacterium
TTGGAATTACTAAAGGGGAAGCATTACAAGCGCTGCTTCAACCACTGAACGGATTGGCTCCTTATGCTACAGCGTATTTTATTCTTCAAGATGGACAGATCATTTCTGTTGATACCAAAACGGGGAATCTCTCCCCCATCACAGTCGCACCTGCTGCATTGACACAAATCCAGTCTGAATTAGCTGCTCAAAAAACCAGCGGCGATCACTCCTCTACTGCATTGGATATTGAACTTGATGAAAATGGAAGGTCTCTCGCCCAAGTTGATTGGGCTCCTTCCATTCAAAGCGGTGTCGTATTAACCGTTTATTCCGATACCATATATGCAAATATTAATAGTCTGACTCCGTTCACGATCTTGCTGATCATTGGTGCTGTTACCGCAATGGGATTGGTTTTATTTTATGGAACCAGGCGTGTGGTCAAGCCCTTACAAGATCTAACGGAGATCACACAAAAATTTGCCGAAGGTGATTGGAGTCAACGCGCCAAGTCAAACCTTGCGGACAATGAAATCGGACAGCTTGCCATCTCCTTCAATTATCTAGCGGATCAAATTGAGGATAGTTATAAATCTCTTGAGAATAAAGTTGAGGAACGTACCCTTCAGATCCGCACAGCAGCTGAAGTAGCACAGAGTGTAACAACCATTCCTAATCTTGAAGAAATGCTAGATAAAACTGTTGAACTTCTTGTCCAACAGTTCGATTTTTACCAGACATCTATTTTTCTAGTCGATCGCGGTGGAAAGAATGTAGATTTCAAGACTGGCTACGGTTCTGCCACTAAAGGACTCTCTGAACAGAATTACAGCCTGCCGATTGGTTCAGTGTCCATCGTTGGGTGGGTCGCAGCAAACAACAAAGCCCGGGTTGTATCTGATGTTGCCGAGGATGAACTTCACCTAAAGAATGAGTTCCTTCCTGAAACACGCTCTGAAGCTTGTGTCCCGATCTCATTGGGAAATCAAGTTTTAGGGGTTTTGGATGTTCAAAGTACTCAACCTGCAGCATTTGGTCCTGATGCAATGCTAATGCTTCAAACTTTAGCCAGCCAAATCGCCGCAGCAATTCAAACTGCCGGGTTGGTTGAAGCTAGCCAAATCAATTTCCAAGAACTGGATCGCCTCTATCGTTCAAGCCGAATGATTGAGGCTGCAAAAAATGAAGAAGAGATCCTGCGGGTTGGTGCACAAATATTAAGGAGTGCCCCCTACCCCATTATCCTATTTAAGCTAAATAGTGAATCTCTCAAAATCGCATCAGTATCAGATTTGATCCGGAACGATTTACCATCAGAATTGATGAATAAAAGTTTTCAGATAAAAGCTGTTGAGATCAATACCTTTTTAGGACGAGGTTCTATAACAGCTTCAAGTGCCAATGCAGAAATGCCGAAAGTATTCAAAGAAGTACTTCGTGCCCTTGACCTGTTGAATGGCATATTCGTGACTGTGAAAGGTCAGGACACGATTGAAGCGGTGATTGTCATTGGAGCTAGACAGCAAACTCCTTCCAGTTCTTCCGTGCAACCATATGAAAACCTTGCAGATTTAATGTCTGTGGCGATCCAACGTGCAAGTGCTGTTTCACAAACAGAGAGACATCTCAAAGAAGTTGAAGCACTTGCATCTATGAATGAACTGATCTCCTCAACCTCAAATATCCAGGATTTCTTCCGCTCATTACTTGGGAAAATTCAACAGATCATTGGTGACTATAGCTTGATTGTTGCCATCTATGATGAAGCTACGAATTCCATTAGTATTCCTTTCAGTTACGAAGCTGGAAAAGTTCAGTCCATTCCTACTTTTCCTCTTGGAGAAGGTCTTACATCCATCTTGATCCGTACACGCCAGCCGCTAATGTTGGTTAATGACACTGAACGAAGAACAGCAGAACTTGGTGCAAAAGTAGTTGGAAAACCAGCTAAATCATGGATGGGCGCTCCCATGATCTTACAAGGGGATGTTATCGGAGCGCTGATCATTCAGGATGCTGACCATGAAGATGCTTTTGATGAAGATGATTTGAAATTCTTCACAACTATTGCAAGTCAGGTTGCAGGTGTGGTCAAGAATGTTCAGCTGATCGAAGAAAGCAAGCAAAAAGCATTGCAAGTGGAAACAGCTGCGGAGATCGCACGAGACATCAGCGGGTCACTCAATTTGGATGAACTGCTCAGTAAGGCAGTAAACCTGATCCGCGAACGCTTTAGCTTTTACCATGCAAGCATTTTCCTTCTTGATCTGCCCAGTGAATTTGCCATCATCCGCGAAGCAACCGGGGAAGCTGGCGCACAGATGAAACGGCAAGGGTACAAGATCGGTGTCGGCTCAAAATCGATCGTGGGATACGTCACTGGAAAAGGTGAACCTCTGGTTGTTAGCGATACGACCAAAGACTTGACCTATTATCCCAACCCTCTTTTACCAGACACACGTGCTGAAGCTGCATTTCCATTGAGGATTGGCGACCGGATCTTGGGCGCTTTGGATGTACAAAGCATACAACCCTATGCATTCCATGAAGACAATCTTCGAAGTTTGCAGATCCTCACCGACCAGTTGGCTATTGCTGTCGCAAACTCAGAGTTGTTTGCTGAGACTCAGGAACATCTTTCCCAACATCGCCTCCTCCACCACATCACATCATCTGCAGCTTCTGGGACCACCTTGGAAGAAGCCCTGGAGAGTGCAGTAGGAGGACTTCAAGTCACACTGGGTGGAGATCGCGTCATGATCCTTCTGGTTGACAAGGATAAGCGTATGTTGGAAGTCAAGGCTTCTATGGGTTATTCAGAAGATATCACCACCATGAAGATTGAGGTTGGAAAAGGTGTTACCGGCTGGGTAGCCGCTCACCGGCGCTCCCTACGCATCCGTGACGTTCGGGAGGACTCGCGATATATTGAGACCAGCGCTAATACAAGGTCTGAATTGGCGATCCCCTTGATCTATCGAAATGAGATCCTCGGTGTAATTAATGTCGAGAGTGAACAAACAGATGCCTATTCAGAGAATGATGAGGAAATGCTCGGAACTCTGGGCGGAAGCCTAGCTGCAGTGATCGCCAATGCCCGATTGGTGGAACAGATACGAGCGCAGTCTGAGCGTGAACGTCTCATCAATGAGATCACTGCTAGAATTCGCAGGTCAACGGATATTCAATCTATTTTGCACACAACTGCCAGTGAGATCGCAAGGGTCACGGGTGCACGATTCACCAAAATCCAGGTGGAGCCTAAAAGCAGTGACTCCACTCACGAAGAGAGGCAATAATGCAATCTTCCAACAACCTGGAAACTGAATCGAAAATTAACACAGCAAGGGTTTACAGAACTTGGCGTGAGGGGTTTATATTGCCCTTGCTTATCGGTGTCCTTGTTTTTGGTGCATTTGCGCTTTTGCCGGCTGTCAATGCCTCAGATAATGTTTTTATTGATGGCATATTCATTTCTACCTATCTCCTCGTTGCGATTACCGCAACCTTCAAGTTCTCTTATAACATTCGAATAATTGCCTTTCTCGCCAGTGTCTATGTTTTGGGCGTCGGCGAACTAATCAGCCTTGGGATCCTTGGCGATGGATTATTCTTCTTTCTAGCATTAATCGTTTTTGCAACCATGCTCGCTTCTCCTCAAGCAGGCATAAGCGCTACAGTTCTTGGGATTGTTACTTTTATTGTCGTTGGCTGGCTCATGCTTTCTGGGCGATTTGACCCATTATTTGTGGATATCGCCCCCGCCAAATTTGAAGATTGGCTTAGTGCAAGTGCCGCACTTATTATGTTCGGAGCAGTGATCATTATTGGTTTTGGACAATTGGAAAAGGAATTTTCCGAAGCTCAAGGGCAAATATCATCAACGTTCAATGCTCTTAGGGAAGAACGAAACAACCTTGAAACCAGAGTGCAGGAACGTACCATCCAACTCCGCCGAATCAATGAAGTGGAACGTGCTGTAGCAGCGATCCTTGATATTGATGAAATTCTTCCACTTGCGGCCAAATATATTCAAAATGAGTTTGGCTTTTACTACACAGCAGTTTATCTTTTAGATGCATCGAGGCAATGGGCAGAATTGAAGGAAGCTATTGGTGAGGCAGGCAAGGTGATGAAAGAAAAAAAGCACCGAGTCAGCATCAACGGAAAAAGTTTGGTAGCACAGGTGATCCGATCCAAAACCGGTCAGATCATGCAAGATACGGTTCAGATCCGGCAAGAAAACCCAATGTTCCCTTACACCCGTTCTTTGATCGTTGTTCCGTTAGTCGTGGGCGATACGATCCTTGGCGCGCTTGAAATGCATTCTTCAAAAGACAACGAATTTCTACCTCAAGACCTGGATGCATATCAAAACATGGCAAATGGAGTTTCGATCGCCATTGAAAACTCGCGTCTCTTTCAGGAAGCACAACAGAGCATCATGGAAATGAGGGCAACCCAAAGGCAATACCTCGAATCTGCCTGGAGTTTGCTTGCTTCTGAAAAATCCCTTAATTACTCTCTGGGTGACGCTGATCTTGCTGAAAATAACCCTCTTGAAACACCACTTGCTTTGAGAAACCAAACCATCGGTCAAATCATGACAGCTGGGTCAGCAGAATGGACCTCCGAACAAAAAAGTTTAATTGAAGCCATTGCCGCACAGGCAACACTTGCATTGGAAAATGCACGCCTTGTTGAAGACAGTCAATTTACTGCCTCACAGGAAAGGCTCACTAATGAGATCATTTCAAAGATCTGGGCCTCTCCAAACCTGGATGGCATTCTCCAGACTGTTGTCCGCGAATTAGGGCGAAATTTGGAAGCGTCTGAAGTCGAGATCGAAGTCTCCATGGAGGGTATGTCCAATGACGAATAACGGCGTCACTACTACCCCTGCGTTCGATCTCAAAGAATGGCGCGAACAATTCATTCGAATTGTCCTCCGGATTGCTTCCATCCTTGGCATTGTAATGATCGGTGTATCCTTCCCTACCGCTTCATTTACCGATAGGATTTTATTCATTTCATTGTATTTGATCCTCCTGGGCATCACTCTACTTCCCACATCCTATATTTATCGTGCGTATTTATTGCTCGCAATGATTGGTGTAGTTGGCGTTAATGCCATTGCAGCCTGGGGTCCCTGGGCAGATGGATCGATCTTTTTGCTTACTACAGTTGTGCTTGGTTCACTATTGCTTGATAACCGAACAGACATTGTTGTTCTTGTCTCATCCTTTTTATTTATTCTGATATTTGCGTTATTAGACCTACAAGGTTCGTTATCTCTAGCGGCTCCAAACGCTCCAAAAACCAGTCTTGCAACCTGGGGCATATATATAGTGGACTATGTTATTGCTGGGGTAATCATCACTACTGCAGCAAATATGTTGAAGAGCGCATTCTCAAATGTAGCCAGCCAAATGTTGATTGCATTCCAATCATTGAGCGTAGAGCGGCAGAACCTCGAAGAGAAAGTCCAAGAACGGACAGCTGAACTTGAAACGCGCATGACCCAGCTGCGCGCCTCCACCCTGACTGCACGAGCGATCGCTGAAACACAGGAGCTTTCAGAGTTATTGATAAATGCAGCCAACTTGATCGCTGAGCGCTTTGAATACTATCATGTTGGTATATTCATTCTCGATGAACAAAAGCGGAACGCTTATCTCCAAGCATCATCGTCAGAAATTGGAAAATCAATGCTGGGTCAATTGTTTCGCATCGAACCTGACAGAAAAAACCCGCTATCAACAGCCATAGAAACCAATCGAGTTCTTATCACATCAGATCTGGATAAATCCAATTTTGTGCGTGATCCTAACTTTCCTATCACCCGCTCACGAATGATCATCCCCCTTTCCGTGCGTGGTAACCAGATCGGTATCATTGATATCCACTCAGATCAACCACGAGCTTTTTCATCTGAAGATGCTGAGATCTTGCAAACTCTTGCAGATCTGACTGCTATCTCATTTGACAATGTACGCCTCCTTGCTGAGACCCGTAACCTGCTCAGCCAACTTGAAGCAAGTACCGCCATTCAAACACAGAGAACATGGACTAAATTCACCAGTAGACAAAAAAGTGCATATCAGTACACGCCGGCAGGTGTCCGCCCAATATTCTCTCAAGAAAAGGTTAGTGGATCGGATGGATTGTATATGCCAATCGTCCTCCATGGACAAGAGATCGGTAGAATAAAACTTAAGAAAAGGAAAGGGACAGCAAGTGAATGGTCGGAACGTGAACGCGATTTGGTCGAAAAGATCTCCAACCAAGTTGCGCTTGCACTTGAGAACAGTCGTTTAGTGGATGAAGCTCAAAAGAATGCGCTTCGAAATCAGATGATCGCAAGTTTTTCAACAAATGTTCGCGAAACACTGGATGCAGATGCGGTGATTCGAACCGCAGCGACAGAACTTAGAAAAGTGTTCGACCTCAAAGAAGCCGAGATCGTGATCGGTCAGGCAGAGATAACCAAACCAGGCTCCTAGCAAAGCCATATTCACTCAATAAGGCAACAATATGGAACAGCAAATCCCAGGCTTTGAATATATAAACACAAAGTGGCGCACTAGATTTTTGCGCACCACTTTGATCGGGGCTTGTATATTCGGGCTCATTGCATTGGTACCTGCTATCACATCAAGTCTGGTCGTTTACAGCGCTTTATATATCATTGCCTATATCGTAATTTTACTGGCAACATTCCTCCCGGTTCACGACAATTTCAAAGCTGGAACATTGATCGCTCTAGTCTATTTTCTTTCCGTTTCAGGTATTACAGAAACAGGTGTCCATGGGAGCGGAAGACTTTTCTTGCTAGGAGCCATTATTCTTGCCTGCCTATTATTCTCATGGAAAGCTGGGTGGTGGGTATTTGCGGCTGGTATGGTCACCTACATCATATTTGGATGGTTGATCCTTGGTGGCAGGCTAACGCTTAGCAACCCAAGGGTTGAAGTTGGAAATTTGGAACTCTGGATATCCAATCTATCCACATTACTGCTCCTTTCTGTTCTAATCATTAATGGTATTCGATTATCACAATCACAATACGACGAGTCCGAACGACGTGCTCTTTCTTTCTTCAAAGACTTAGCCGATGAAAGAAAAACCCTGGAACAAAGAATCAATGAACGCACTCAAAAATTAGACAAACGCACGTCACAATTGCAAGCTGTTGCAGATATTGGTAAATCCATTACTTCGTATCGAAATCTTTCAGAACTTCTTGAGCAGGCAAGCATCCTGATCCACGAGAACTTTGGCTATTACCATGTTGGTATATTTTTATTGGATGAAAGAAAGGAATATGCCATCCTTGCTGCCACAAATAGTGAAGGGGGTAGGAGGATGTTGGAAAAAGGGCACCAACTTAAGGTCGGTGAAACAGGTATTGTGGGTTACGTTTCTGAATCATTAATTGCCCGTATTGCGTTGGATGTGGGTAATGATGCTGTGTTTTTCAATAACCCGGATTTACCGAGTACTCGCTCAGAGATGGCATTACCACTCGTAGCCAGTGGACAAATTCTGGGTGTTCTGGATGTGCAAAGCACAGAACCGCGCGCTTTTGTTGAAGATGATATTAATACCCTGCAAATCCTTGCTGAGCAGCTTGCTGTGGCGATCCAAAATGCCAATCTCTTCAGTGAGACAGCAAAGGCTCTCGAATCAACTCGTGCAACTTATGGTCAATTAAGCCGTGAAGCCTGGAACAAGATCCTCCGCAGCCAGGATAGGATCGGCTTTCTGGCAACACCACCTGCAACAGTTCAGATCCAAAATGAGTTATTGGAATCTAACATAACAAAAGCCATTGAAACAGGTGATCTCATCCTTGGGGCTGATGGATTAACCATCAGTGTACCTGTCAAGATCCGTGGTCAGGTCATAGGTGCCATCCGACTCAAAAAATCTGAAATCTCAGAAGCATGGACTCAAGACGAGACCAATCTTGCAATTTCACTCTCGGACCAACTTAGTGGTGCGTTGGAAAGTGCCCGCCTTTACCGCGAATCCCAACAGCGCGCCTATCGTGAGTCACTTGTTTCAGATATATCAGCCCGTATCAATGCATCTGCTACCAGGGATGCCATTATCCGCGAAACAGTGCAGGAGTTGGGCCAATCGCTTCTAAATACTTCGGTTACCTTCCAGTTGCTTGATCAGTCTTATAGTGAGAATCAAGCTGACGATACAGGAAGAGCCGTCAAAGTCCCGCTAAACGAGTGATGAACCATGATTAATAATATGAGTTTGCGCGACTATTTATTCAAAGACCGTCCTGGTGAAGAACCCGGCCATAGAGCAGAAATCCTAATTGCACAAGGACTGGGATTCCTGGCAACTTTGGTTTCCATATTTGCATTTAATTCCCCCATCGCATTAATATCTTCACTCGTCACAAATACTGTGGCAATCATCACACTGATACAAGCAATTAGAGGAAGATTCAACTATTTGTTTTTATTCCCATTGGTTACGGCATTCTCGATCTGCATTGTATCAATCACAGACGGCAAAGGATCCCACGATTTGATCTGGGTTGGACCATTGGGATTATTCCTACTAGCAAATATTTATGTGCGCAAGAATTCGATCGGGCCTGTTCTTTTTGGGGCACTAATGATCGGATTATTCATTGGGACTGCACGTGCAGAAATTTCTGGCTTGATACCGAATAATTATGGAACAGATACTGAGCACATCCTTCTAGGTGTACTCTACTTGAGCTCGATAATGGGCGCAATGACAGCAGTTTTTCACCGTCACCGTTCTCTTCTCAATGTTGCTATGCAAAGCAGGGAAGAAGAAGCCATTACAAAAAAGAAACTCGAAGAGATGATTTCGACTCTCGACCAGCAAGTAATTTCCCGTACCGCAGAACTTGATAAAAGTAATCAGGAGTTGATGGGAAAAACAGCTCGTTTGCAAGCAGCATCTGATATTTCTCAAGAACTCACAAGGGTATATTATGAACGGACCATTGATCTGCTTTCACATACCACACGGTTGATCAGTGAAAAGCTTGGTTATTACCATGTAGGTATTTTCCTCATAGACAAAGCGCGCGGTTTTGCAGTTCTACAAGCCGCTAACAGCAAAGGCGGACAGGAAATGCTTGCTAAACATCATCAACTTAAAATTGGTGGAGCAGGCATTGTTGGGTATGTATCTCAAAGTGGACGTCCACGCATTGCTCTCGACACCGGAATTGATGCCGTCTTCTTCAACAATCCCTACCTACCCCAAACTCGTTCAGAGATCTCTCTTCCAATAAAATTTGCAAATAATGTCATTGGTGTGTTGGATGTGCAAAGTACTCAATCTGCTGCATTCAATGAAGAGGATACAAATATATTAATGACAATCGCAAATCAATTGGCAGTTTTGTTACAACGTGAACAAGAAGGAACATCTGCCAATCTTGGCGGAAAAAAGCGTACACAATTTACCAGTTTTCAAAAACAATTCGGGTACTCGTTCCGATCAGATGGAAGTATCGTATCAAACGCAGAGGTATCCCCCAGCCCAATGGTTGAAAAAGCAATCGCCTCTGGTGAGACTGTTACTGTGGGTCACACTTCAAAAGATGGACTTCCAACTCTGGCAGTTCCGGTTAAGTTTCGCGACCAGGTCATAGGGATCATCCAGATCGAAGCTGAAGATACAAATAGAAATTGGACCGAAGATGAAATATTATTAGTCCAATCGATATCTGACCGTGCAGCACTGGCACTTGAAAATGCCCGTCTTTTCGAGAATGCAACGCGGAGGGCGGAACAAGAAGAAACCATCTCCCGTGTAACAACACAAATCGGTGCATCGACGGACTTCGATCGGATTATGCAAACAACCATTCAGGAATTGGGCATTGCACTGGGTGCATCTCGCTCATTTATTCAAATTGGTTCCCTTTCACACCCGGATGAAAAGGCTTCAGCATGAGCACGTCATCGATGTTCTCCCCCACCCCACCTAATAACGAGGATCGAGAAATCGAAAAATCGGGTCGCCGGATCAGTTTAAGTTTTAAACTCCCGTTGGCAGTCATAAGCCTGCTTCTCATATCTTTAACGGTATACACCTTCCTTAGTATCCGTCTCTCCCAGCAGGCGCTGGTTGCTACTTTACGCAATGAACTTCAAGACCAGGTCACCACAAAAGTAGAAGTGATCCAATCTGATCTTTTGGTGGCGAAAGCGATTGCTTCGCAATTAGCAGCTTTTGCTGAAACAGAAAGCTTTGAAGAAAATGATGTATTACTCCTCCTGCAAAATACACTGACACGTAACGAACGTGTATTTGGCTCAACCATTGCCTACGAACCCAACCAGTTCAGACCGAATCTGGAATATTACGCCCCATATTATTATCGTTTGCCCGATAATACCCTTGAGTTTGCAGACCTTGGCACACCTGACTATGATTATTTCAGGAAAGATTGGTATACCCTCCCAAAAGCAAGCTTGACCCCAATGGTCTCCAAGCCATATTACGATTATGGAGGTGGTAACATTTGGATGGTCACTTGGAGTGTTCCCTTCTTTTCAAAGAACGGAGATTTTAAAGGGATCGCCACGGCAGATATCGCATTTTTGCAAACACAAGAGATCATTAATGCCATTGAAGTTGGCGAAAATGGGTATGCCTTCCTGATCGACCCTGGAGGTATCATCCTTGGTATAGGTGAGAATGGCGGCGATTACAGGGCAATGACCGACTCAATGGTATTGGCTGCTTACACAGAAAAAACCGTTCGATGGATCGAACTTGTTTCTGAAATGAGAGCCGGAAAGAGCGGCTTCC
>JBEBCV010000377.1:0-8476 GCA_041157505.1 Chloroflexota bacterium
AACGCAGCCGTCGGTTCGACTTGCCCTACATTGGTTGAAAGCAATGCCAGAATGGGATAGGCACCAAAAATGACAGGATACCAAGGGACACTAAAGAATCGAGAAATAAAACTTTTCATAACAATAATAGGCAACCGTTACTTACAGATATTCTTTTCGATCAACGCGGTCACATCGTCGTTCAGCGTTTCGCGTTCCATCAGACTCGTCATCGAATTGCAGACTTGTAAGCGCAAGTATTTATCTGCCACCACCAACTTCAGCATAGACTTGATCTCTTCCACATCGCCTTGCACCGCATAGGCTTGCATGAACGGCATCCATTCCAGCCCGTCGTTGGGGTAGTAGCCTTTGTCCAAAGCTTCCTTCAGCAGCACAGGGATCGCATCCCATTCACCGCGCTGGCGGGCAAGGTCTGCTTGTTGATAGGTATAACACCAACCGCGTTCGGGCTCTGCGCCAAAGATCTCCACGGGCACGGCAGGTACATCGCCCTCAGTCGCCACAGAACCCAATTTTGAATAGGGCGCGATCATCGTCACGCGTCCATCATCGTACGAGTTAAGTTCAGGCGATCTACCGTCGATCAAGCGCACACAACTGTCACTGCTCGATTGCACCATCACCAGCACATTACCAAAATCTCGCTCCAAATAATTACCGCGCCGCAGCGGAGTCTCCACACCACCGTTGGTCGTGATCTGTGTCACCGTGTTACCATCCAACACAGCCGCTGGGAGTTTTATCAGCAACGGATTGTTCGTCTGCTTTTCAGGGTAATAAATAAAATTCGCGGGTCCCCAAATGAAATAATCTTCAGCCAAGGGGCTGCCAGGGAAGGATGCGATCAACGTCACACCTTCTTGAATCTTCGGCGCGCGCCACGCCACCTGCCACCAGAAATTCTGCACCGCAGCTGTTTCATCTGCCACGCGCACAGCATTGCCATGATGCGTCAACACTGAAACACCCAGCAAGAAAGCGATCAAGCCTGATCGCAATGAAGCCGTATTCACACGCTCAAAGATGACCGAGAATAAAATACCCACCCCCACAGAGGGAGCCAAGGCATAGCGCGAATAATCTGGCAAGGTGACATGCCGATTGACGAGGATGACTGGAACCAGACACGCCACAATGGTGATGAACGCCAGCCACAACTGTTCCCGCATCTCGCTGGATCCTTCGACAGGCTCAGGACGGCGGGTTTGGCTTGATATATCGTCCTGGTTGTTTTCACTACTCTGACGCAAAAAGAACAAGAGCAATGCCACTGCCACCGCCGCCAACCCAAGCCCCATAAATGCATCACGCAAACGAAGGGAGAATCCAAAGAGATTCAGCGGCACTGTCCATGCCACCATGATGACCTTGAACACATCTTGAATGAGATAGTTCAGCCACCACAACACCGTCAGCGGAGATGTAAAGGCAGAGCCCAATTGCAAGCTGACATCCGTCGCCTTGCGTTCGGCTTCAAAGAAGAACAAACGCCAGATTAAAAATCCGCCTGCACCAGCCAGGAATGGAAGAGAGGTCACAACTGTGGACTTTAAACGATCAAGAATGGGCTGTTCGGTTTGTCGGAGATACAACATTCCAATAATGGCAAAACGCAGGGCTTCAAAGCCAAGGAAATATTCCACCATGCCAAGGTACATCCATGCCAACACCACAGAGATGCTGATATATACCCAGCGTACCAAGGGTGTCTTTGCATGCAATGCTTTCAACGTCAGCGCCACAGAGACCATGCCACAGGCAAGGCTGAAGATCTGCGATTGATAGTCGATGGGATTTACTTGCGAAAGAAAACCGGGATAGACCAAGAACAGCAAAGCTGCCAACCAGTTATAGGTGACACGCCGCTGCCACAGTTGATTCCCGATCCAAAACAACGCCACAGCACTGATCGCCCGAAACAAGAACGCGCTCAAATGGTAGTAAAGCGGATTCATGCCAAATAGCGAGAACGCCGCTTGCATCACAAATCCACGCAAGGGACGGTCTACAATGAAGACTTCATGGAAGAAGGAGGCTCCGCCCACATAGCCGTCAAACATCAGATACCAGTCGTCGTTGATATACCCCATGCGTGCAGCAAGAGGCAGGTAGGTCACTGCGCCGAGGAGAACCAGAAAAAGGGTACCCCAGCCGAACGTCCCAAGTTTTTGTTTCAAGCTTTGCATGAATTACTGTCTCTTCCTCATCAAAAAGTCCGCGATCTCAAAGTCCAACTCTTCATCAATGTCCCAGGCTTCGTCCGCGTCTATCTCGAACATGAAGGGTTTATCGCCAATACGGTGTTTCTTGCGTTCCAGATTTTCACGCGTGAACAGATAGACGCAGGAATTCTCTTCATACACAGGCGGGAGGTCTTGTGTTTGCAACAACTCCAGCGGATTATGGTTGATGGCGCGCCCATCCTGCCAATATAAACGGGTTTGCAAACGCGTCACAGAAAAAAGCGAGTCATATTTGGGGTAATCGTTGAGAAAAGATTTGATCCCGCGTGAGATGGTTTCGGCTTTGAGCAGTGGATTGGTGGAATGGGTCTGTAAGTAAAAATCTGCCTGCACCTGCGCCGTGTCGTACAGCAGAATGTCATTCATGGGAACATCGTCAGCACGGAGATGCTCGGGTCGCTGAATCAGCTTCACGTTAGGAAAGAGGCGGCGCACTCCATCCATCACCGGCTCAGAATCGGTATCCACCATCACCGTGTCAATTTCAGGCACGGCTTGCAGCGTTTCCAAAATGTGTTGAAAGAGGGGTTTGCCCGCAAGCGGACGATAATTTTTGCCAGGCACGCGCTGGCTGTGATGACGCATGGGAACAAGGGCGGCTAATTTCATGCCCTTATTTTATACCATGGGCACTGTGTCTTACAAAGTGCGCGACATTTGCCACTGTGAAAGGGACTCACGCTCCATGCCCACATGGTCGAAGATAAAGCCCATTTCTTCAGGATAGATGGGCGAGACGTGCCAAACTTTATTGGGGAACTTCGCGAAGAGCGCGCGCATCACAACCGCGCTCAAGCCTGCTCCACGCGACCGAGCCTTGACCAACACTGACTGAATGGCGACATCCGTGGCTTCGGGGTTGCTGATCAGACAGTAGGCATCATTGAGACGAAAGGCACGAGACGGCGGTGTATGCTGCATGATGGACGTACCCGAAAGCTGCCATGGTAAATCTTTCATGCCATGATACGTGACTTGACGTGCCACTTCGCGGATATCGATCTCTTCGAGTTCATCTTCTGCGCTCGAGTCTTCAGGCAGGGTTTGAGTAGTATCTAGTTTGAAGCCTATCAACCTGCGCATTTTGGTGAAGCCAATCTTCTCATATAACTTCACACCTGCAATGTTCTGCTCAATGACTTCAAGCAGCATTTCTTTTTCGCCGCGTGATCTCGCTTCTTCAAGAAGTTGTTCCATTGCCCATGTCCCTACGCCGCCGCTGCGAGCATTGGATGTGATACCAAACGCTGCAAGACGGGATGTCCAGCCGCGGCGGGCGATGAAAGCAACGCCCACTGGCTCATCATCTCGAAGGAGCACACGGCTTGCCGTCAGGTCAATGCCATCGCGGCGGATCATGGTGTATAGTATTGCATCCGTGATATTGACAGGGACAATATAGCCTTCAAATCCGCGAGTCATTAAGTCCGCGAGGAAGGGGATGGGGTGTTCAGAGGCGGGTTTGAGGGAGAGGGTAGGCATGTTGGAAATTATATCGAATATCCTTATATCAAAATCCCTTTGGAGTTATTGTCGCCATTGATTGGCACGAATGTTTTTTTCAGCCAATGTCACGGTCTCTTCAATACGCTTGCCACGAGTCTCGGGCTTTTTGGCATTTAGAATCCATTCCAAAATCCCTCGTTTTACCGAACGCGGAAAAGCATCGAAATAGTCTTTGGCTATTTTATTCTTTGAGAATGCTTTGGCAAGATCGGATGGAATTTCAAGAGCTTCCACACTATCCAGTGCGTTCCATGCCCCGTCTTTTTTTGCAGCTTCCACTTTCGCGAGACCAGCAGGAGCCATCAGCCCAGCTTTTATCATTCTCTCAACTCGTTCTTTGTTGATCTTCGACCAGTTTGTTTTGGGCTTACGTGGAGCAAACCACAACATCGAACGTTCATCGTCGAGTTTTGCAGGTTTGCTATCAATCCAACCAAAGCACAAGGCTTCTTCCACAGCTTCGTCGTATTCGAAACGCGGTTTACCTGTGTCTTTTTTATAACTGATCAGCCAGACACCTTCTTTACGTGACTGATTATTTTCCAACCATTTTCGCCATTCTTCACGGGATTTAGGATGAACAGAATTAGGAGGAGGATTAATTACCATTACTTATTATACTGAATCGGCTCCACATCCCGCTTTCTTTCTTCTTTCTTCTTTCGTTCCCTCGCATAATAGAATGTCTCACGTAACTGCGGTGTGACCAGACTGGTCTCGCGATGTCCCATATAGGTTCCTCGAAATTGAGCAAAGCGGAACCAGAAGATGGAAGACAAACTTTTCAGAAAAACTTTTTCGCGTGCGGAGTGCCATAGATCACTCAGAATATTCGTGATTGTCAAACGGAAAAAGTCGTATAAATTGAAATTTGTTTCGGGGTAGATCTTTCGTAACGCCATTGCTTCACGGCGGTAGCGATTGTAGACACCGTTGGGTGTCTCGTTGTGGATGTGGACGATCTCCGCTTCGGCGATGTAGGCGATCTTATTGCCTTGTCCCTTTGCCCATTTGCTCCACTCCAAATCTTCCAACCCTGTGAGCGTTTCGTCGTAGGGATGCAACTCCCATAAGCTTTTGCGAATCGCGGAATTGGCATTATTACAAAATGCAGTCACTTGATCCAAGTTACTTGTATCGGGATACCACTGGTGAAAGATCTGATGCTCGGAATATTTCGAGCCTTCGTATCCGCGCTGCTTGCCATAGGTGAGGGCAACTTTTTCATCCTGAAATGGACGCAACATGGTCTCGAGCCAATCGGGGTAGACGGGATAGACATGTGCGCTGGCAATGACGATGAATTCACGGCTCGCGGACTTAATCCCGAAGTTGAGCGACCGCCCAAACGTAAACTCCGCTGAGGGGATGTGGACAACTTTCGCACCAAAGGATTCAGCGATGGCAATGGTTGCGTCCGTGGAACCGGAGTCCACAAGAATGATCTCTACATCTTTGATGGTCTGCTGGCGAATGCCTTCAAGCAGACGTCCAAGATGCTGGGCTTCGTTATAGGCGCGGATGACGATGGAGCAGTTCATATTTCACCGTAGGGGCGAGATAACCTCGCCCCTACCAGGAATTATCTTTCTCATACCCCAACTTCACCAACAGATCGCCTGCCACTTCTTTAAATATCTTTTTATGTTCGTCTGTAAAGTGTTTCTTCCACTCGCCGGTCTTGCCGGAGCGGAAGGTCGGGGACTTCTTCGGGTTGATGGAGGTTTCGAGGGAGTCGAGGATCAACTGTCGGGGAGTTTGAAGCGTGACCCGGTTGAGGAGGTGGTCCATGATGGAGGTGAGAGTCGACTCGCGCTGGTGGATCAGGTCTTCGAAGTGAATGGTCAGCACTTCTTTTTTATCGAGCCAGCCAAGGTAGGGAGCAAATCGGTCTGCGATATTTGGGAATTCGATGTTCGTATCAGACCGTCCCAAGATGCTGACAGTAAGTCTTGCATTGAAATCGGGCAGGGATTGGTAATAGTCATGGTGGACGTGACGCGCCTCCATGTCGGTGACATAAAATACATGTGAGACGACCACATCGCGCGGGTCGCGGAAGATGAAGTAGGGCGCGAATTTATCCGAGCACACGCGAGCAATGGCTTCAGGGCGGGCAAAAAGATGCGCAGAAGCAATGTCACGTGTACGAAGAGAGTCAAGCCAATTCAACGCCTGTTGCGGGTCACGTTTCTTACCACTTTCGCCTTCGTATTCAGCATAGAACGAATGCACACGTTTGGCATACGGCGCGACGTTTGAGAAGCCAAGCAAAATTTGATCGAGCAAATGCGTGCCACTTTTGGGAAAGGAAATGCCAAGCAGCACAGGCAGGTTCGCGGGTTGGGAGGCAAAACGCAGACGCTGCACCCCCTTTTCGGTGTGATAGACTGTAGAACGAAGGAACGATTTCAAAGCCATACAGGTATTTAACCACAAATTCATAGTGCGAGACGCAAGCACAAATTCAGGGTTTTATATCTGGAGGACCATCCATTGAAACTGACAATCTTCAACACTCCCATCATCAGCCCTTTTCTTCGTTTATTAAGCAATTTGACCATGCGTATGTTCGGTTGGCGCGTGGAAGGAAAAGCGCCAAACCTGCCAAAATACATCATCATTGGCGCGCCTCATACCTCGAATTGGGACTTTGTCCTGTTCCTTGGCATTGTCTTTCGCCTCGGCATTAGTGTGCGCTACATGGGAAAAGCCGAGCTTTTCAACAACCCCTTTGGCTGGTTCTTCTACTGGTGCGGCGGCATCCCAGTGGACCGAAAGAAATCTGTGGGGTTGGTCGAGCAAATGGTGGAGGCTTGCAACAAGTCTGAAAAGTTCATGTTAGTCATTGCCCCCGAAGGGACGCGGTACCACGTCAACGAATGGAAGCGTGGTTTTTATCACATCGCAAAGAATGCAGGGATCCCCATCATGATGGTCAAGGTGGATGGCATTCAAAAGGTTGCCCATGTTGGCGAAATATTCCAACCTGGTGAAGATATCGAAGCGGATATGAAAGCGATACAAGAATCTTTCAACGGGATGACAGGCATCAATCCGCGCAAGAAGACAAGAAAAAAATACATCACACTGGAAAATTAAATGATCATCGACCGCATCGAGAACGCCGCCTTATATTTTTCGCTTCATCCGCGTTTCAAGCAGGCATTTGAGTATTTGGGTCAGATCGACATTCTCACCATCCCTGTTGGACGGCATGAGGTGGATGGTGACGCCATCTACGCCTTGGTGCAGGAATACACCACCAAGCAAAAAGACGAAGGAAAATGGGAAGCCCATCGCCGCTACATTGACTTGCAGTTTGTGGTGCAAGGCGCGGAAGGCATGGGCTATGCCAATATCCATCACCTGCAGCAAGGGGAATATATTCCGGAGAAAGATTTTCTGCCGCTCTTCGGTGAAGGCGACCAGGTTGCTTTGAAAAGCGGGTGTTTTGTATTGCTCTTCCCCGAAGACGCTCACATGCCGAGCATGGCGCTCGGTGAACCAGCAATTGCCAGAAAGATCGTTTTGAAAATCGCGGTTTAAAAACATCACCCCCGAATTTAATATGGGACGCGGATCCTCAAAGCCTTATCCGCTTGATTCCGCGCTCATCAGCGTCCCATTAGTTCTTGCCCAAAAACCATAATTTCGGGGTGAGTCATATTTATTTATTCTTTCAGCAAGAAATCCCCATTATTCAACAACCCATCCAGTATCGCCTGCATAGACTTGGATTTCTGTAGATCCGCCAAGTCGAAGGTCTTCAACTTCGTCTGAGTGACGCGGACGGAGGGTTCAAGGAACTCACCCAATGGCAGGGATGTACGATACAACTGGTAATACAAAAATTTTCGTGCATTGCGTTTGAACTCAGCAGGGACTTCGATCTTCTCCACCGTTAAAAATTCTTTCATCTTTCTTCGTACATCATCCACTGTTTGCGGGAAGAACACAGTCGGGTATTGTGTGAACCTTGCCTTGCCCGCACATAACACCGCCGCATCCATCATGGACGCTTCCAAGCCGATGGTCGAGTTATAGATCATGACAAATTTGGACTTAGCGATCAACTCATATGAGCTCAGCGTTTCATTCGGCGGAACAAAAATGACGTTGGGCAAACTCGTCACTTGATTGGCTTCCACCCATCCGCCCACGGTTTCGCGGCTGGCTTTGCGGACACGCAACTCATCGGGGTGAGCACGGATAATGAATAAGGTTTCCGGGTGTTCGCGAATCACCGCAAGTGTCGTATCGAGCCAATCGAACATGTCTTCGAACACAGTATTGGAATGCGGCTGGCTGGTATCGAAAATGACATTGGTAAAGATGGGCACGATCTGTTTGAACTGAGCGGCTTTTTGCAGAAAGGCTTCGTCCAGCCCTTTCATATCCGCCCAAAATTTGACACCTGCCATCGTAAAGTCACCTTTGAAACGTTTGGCAAGATAGGCATCGAGCCGGGCATTTTGTGCATCACTCAACTCAAATTCATCTGGGATGTGGATCGGGTAGGCTGTCGCTTCGCCTTCGGTGAAATACGCAGTAGCCGGTTCCAAGCCCACTTCATGGGTGATAACACGTAGTCCGCGTTTTTTGGCGAGGTAACGCGCCGTCGCTTCGGGGTAGAACTGTCCATTGAAAACAACCACTAGGCGCGGATTGGTTTCATCGAGAAATTTCGAAAACTTCTGCGCCACATTCCACGCGGACAAAAT
>JBEBCV010000378.1:0-4772 GCA_041157505.1 Chloroflexota bacterium
CTGTTGTAGTGAGCAATTCGAAGGCGGCTAGAGCTTCTTTTAATCGTCCTGCCGCATTCAAGCGCGGACCCAGCCCAAAGCCGATATTTCCGGCATTCACTTTCGATAATGAGATATCTGCCACGGCTGCCAAAGAAAACAGTCCCTGGCGGGTGGTCTGGCGCATTTGCTTGAGTCCTTTTTTGACGAGGACACGATTTTCACCGACAAGCGGAGCCAGGTCTGCAACGGTGCCGAGAGCAACGAGGTCGAGTAGGGAATTGAGAATCTGACCATTGCCCACGGACGATTGTCCATCGTCTGATAACAAGGCTTCAGCGATCTTGTAGGCAATGCCAACACCAGCCAGGTCTTTATCGGGGTAGATATCGCCGTGACGTTTGGGGTTGATGACGGCCAGGGCAGGGGGGAGGTTTTCATCGTCGGGGTGGTGGTGGTCACTGATAATGAGATCCAAGCCGATGGTTTGAGCATGAGCCGCTTCGGCTGGCGAGCGGATGCCACAATCTACGGTGATGACCAGCTTGACCCCATCCGCTTTGAGCTCATCCAGTGCGTTGTTATTGAGACCATAGCCTTCGTCAAAACGGTTGGGGATGTAACCACGCACATCCGCGCCAAGTTTTTTGAGGGTTTCAACAAGTAAAGCTGTGGCTGTGACGCCATCTACATCGTAATCTCCATAGATCGCAACGGGTTCATTGTTTTGTATAGCATAACGGATGCGGTCAATTGCAGTTGACATATCCGTCATTTGGTAGGGGTCGGTATTGCTGTTGGGTTCTCCGCGCAGATAGGCGCGTGCGCTGGGGTCATCTGCAAAGCCACGATTGAACAGCACTTGTCGCAACAGCGGAGGAAAGGCTGCTAATGCAGAATCAGCTTCGGGAGAGATGTGAGGCGAGATGTTCCAATGTTTATCTTGTGCCATATAAAGTGTGCGGAGTATAAACGAGACCAAAGTCATTAGGAAGGGCGTGAAGGGTATAATTCAGATAGGAGTTAATTTAATGAGACCGCTTGCACCTGATGAAAAAGTGACCAATGTAATGATGTACACGCAGTCCATGTTGTATCGAGGGGATGTGGTGTTGAGAGAAAATATTCGAGCTAGCATTTGGCTGCGAACACAAGGGGTTCCGAATTTTATTCATCTTTTTAATGCCCATATGATCCAACTTGCAGGGACGCCGCCCAAAACCTATACTAAGAGCGAAATGTTTGTACCGACCGTTGAATTGCTTGGTTTTCATATTTCACCTCCCGCACATGACCCAATGGATTATGACAGCTCAGAAGCCAATCGTAAGATGGAGCCAGTGAATATTTGGATGGGTTCCTTTGAATTGAATGCGAAGGTGCGCATTTCCACCGCCACTGATTTTGCAACAAGTCTCGATGTGATGAATACAAGTTGGCTTTCGGTTTATGATGCGGAGATCACCAACCCTTATATGCCGCAATTCAAGATGTCGGTTCCGATGCTGCTTGTGCGTCCGGGTAGGTTGTTGTTTGGTCTGTAATGTGGAAGTTGGCGAATGTTGCCTTTTTGATTTGACATGGAAGAACTGTCTTTAACTACTCCGGCTTTATTATTTCCGACGGTTTCGTTGTTAATGTTGGCGTACACGAATCGTTTTTTGACCCTTGCCACAATCATTCGTAACTTGAATGACCGTTATCATGACAGTCAGGATAAAAATCTGCTGGCACAGATCGATAATTTACGTTATCGAGTGTATCTTATTCGTAATATGCAGATCTTTGGCGTACTGAGTCTGTTAATGTGTGTTGTGAGTATGTTCGCTCTTTTTGCAGGCTGGCTGGATGGCGGTACGTGGAGTTTCGGGATCGCCCTGCTCTTGATGATCATTTCGTTGGGAATTTCTCTGCGTGAACTGCAGATCTCGGTAGGCGCTCTGGACCTATTGCTGACCAATTTGGAGGAACACGAAGAGAAGTGAATTGACGTCTAAAAATTTATTGTTATAAGGAGATGTCTGATGAAGAAGCTTTTACTGGTAGTAGCGTTTGCTATGGTGGTTATCGGTTGTTCTCCGAATTCTCCAATTCAGGTCAATACGCCTGTTCCTGAAACCACCGTTCCCAATTCTGAGGTGACCGTACCTGGAGTGACAATTCGAATCAATGCACCTGGACCGAATCCGCAGGAAGACACTCCGAACGAGCTTGGAAACGTGGCTGGTATTTTGATGGGGATTTGGCATGGCTTTATTGTGCCGGTGACGTTGGCGATCTCATTCTTCAATCCACAAGTTCAAATGTATGAAGTTCATAATGATGGCAATATGTACAACCTGGGCTTTTTGCTGGGTTTGGTATTGTTTTGCGCCGCGTTCCTTCTAGTTGGTCGCTCTCGCCGTGGGAAGAAGTAAATAAGCAAGTGAACCATACTTGATCTAATCGATTTGTAATTAGAGAAATGCAAAAACAGGTTCAGCCCCTCGCTGGACTAGCCTGTTGGTTTTTTGGTGAATTAATAACAACATGGATACAGAAACACTCATTCAGAATATCGTCAGTGAGATCATATCAGTTTCAGGCGTAAAAGCGATCGTGGTGGGCGGTTCGCGTGCCAGAGGGACGCATACGCCTTCCTCGGATATTGACTTGGGGATCTACTATGACCCAAGCCAACCAATGGATTTGGTTGCCTTGGGAAACGTAGCAACTCAGCTCGATGACGAACATCGCATAGACGTGATCACCGGTTTTGGTGGTTGGGGTCCTTGGATCAATGGTGGCGGTTGGCTGCGAATTCAATCCATGCCTGTGGATCTTCTGTATAAAGACTTGGACAAAATCAGAACCTACATTGATGCATGCCTGAACGGAAAAGTGGAAATTTTCTATCAAGGTGGGCACCCGCATGGATTTGTCACTTTTATTTATCTGAGTGAGATCGCACTCTGCAAACCTTTGTGGGACCCTGAGGGAATCATTGCGGAGTTGAAAGAGAAAGTCTATCCGTACCCAGAGGCATTGCAAAAAGCGATTTTCTATAGTTTTGCCTGGGAGATCGACTTTTCGGTGATGATCGCCAGGAAAAGCATCGAACGAGCGGATGTTCATTATGCGGCTGGGAGTTGTTTCCGGGCAGTGATGTGCATGTTGCAGGTGCTGTTCGCGCTGAACAAGGAATATTGGCTGAACGAAAAAGGCGCCATCAACATCACAGATCGATTTGCGATCAAACCTGCAAATTTTCGAAGCCGTGTGGAGGAGATTTACAAGCTGCTGGATGCTTCTCCCGAAGCCATAGAGAAAGCAGTGACCTTGTTGAAGGGCTTAAGCGGTGAAGTTTACGAATTATTACCGAAATGAAAGGGTAGTTCAATCCTATTTGATGGGGGGGACGAGTACTGGGTAGTACCCTTTTATATGAAATTGTCATGCAAATATTGGTAATTACGCTTGAATCTTCCAACCTGGAGGCATACAATATTTTTTGTAAGAGATTGTCGACATGTGAGATTTGTGTTGGGAGGTTGCCATGAAAAAGAAGGTTTTTCTCGGTGGGACTTGTAATGGTTCAAAGTGGAGGGATGATATTAAGCCTCAACTCAAGATCGATTATTTTGACCCGGTATGCAGCGGGGAATGGACACATGAAGCATACCTGCGTGAACTTCAGGAGCGTGAAACGGCAGATTTCGTGTTGTATGTGATCACACCCAAAATGACGGGTGTTTATTCTATTGCTGAGGTGGTTGATGACAGCAATAAACGCCCCGAGAAGACCCTTTTCTGTTTTCTAGAGAAGGATGATCCAAAGGCATTCAGCCCGGTTCAGATCAAGTCACTGAACGCTGTAGCAAAGATGGTGAAAAATAATGGAGGGAAAGTATTTGAAACACTTGCAGAAATTGTGAGGTTTCTCAATACATTCGCAATATCGGACCATGAAAAAAGTGATGAGAATGAGCCGCTAACGGCTCATACCTAGATTCTTGGAAGTTTCAATTATCTCTTTGAGTCTCAAGGCTGACTCTTGAGATAATTCATCACTGGTTTTAGTTTAAATTCGAGACTGCTAGAGAAAATTATTTCTGCTCTAGCAGTCTTCCTATTTCCATCACCGCCCTTGTCAACACATCTTCGGGATAATGAGAGAATGCGAGGCGAAATGCGTTCTGGGGGCAGGGACCGGGATAAAAGATATTCGCGGGGGCAATGCTAATTCCTTTTTTCAATGAACGATAGAAAAGGTCGATCGCAGAAATATTTTCGGGCAGCCATATCCACACGAAGAAACCGCCGGTGGGTTTGGTCCAACGTAACTCAGGCGGGAAGTAGGTTTGCATGGCGTTCAAGATCGCGTCACGCCGCGAACGATAGACAGGAATGATGCGTTCGAGGTGACGTTCATATTCACCTGTGGATAGAAAATCTGCCAGCGCGCGTTGGTTGAGCGTTTCGACCGGTCCGCTGGAGATGGCTTTGAGGCGTTCGATATGGTCGCGTAAACGTCCGCGGCAGAGCACGAATCCGATGCGCAGACCAGGCATCAGCGAATGAGAAAACGTCCCAACGTAGATCACGTCCGGATCGAGGGCGCGAAGCGGAGTGTGCGGCATCCCATCATAGGTCAGGTCGCGGTAGGTCGCATCCTCCACCACAGGGATGTCATACTTGTTCATCATCTTGAGGAATTCATGGCGGGCAGGCATTGTCCAGCAGGTGCCGAGCGGGTTTTGATGGTCGGCAGTGACGAAGACAAATCGCGGTCGGTCATTTTCATCTTGAAGCTG
>JBEBCV010000379.1:0-7365 GCA_041157505.1 Chloroflexota bacterium
ACGAAATATCCCACGGCGATACCGATGGGCCAACCCAACACAGAGAAGGATATGCTCGTTAACGGACTGCGCACAGGTTTCATCAGGTTACGAGCGGCGATGAAACTCAATGGGATGGCTAAGATGGTTCCCAAGGTGGTTGCCAACAGCGCGAGAAAGACAGTTTCAATGATCTTTTCCCAGGTGTCATGTGCGGTTTGGGTGAATTTCGGTGTGCCAACATTGCGGCTCATACTTGCGCGGATATATTGCACATCGTCACTCGGGCGGTCTGGTAGTTTGAGCGTGACTGTAAAGTGACCATCAGCATCGGAGGTGGCTGTTTCGTTGCCAAGCTCCACCACGTTGGTGGGGTCATTTCCCGGTACAAAGCGGACAGGTCCTGAGGAGTTGGGGTAGAAATTGAATCCTTCCACGGTGACGGTTTCGCCGGGTTCGGCACATGCCGGGGTAACGATTGCATATGGACCAGAAGTATCAGGTTGTTCTGCCGTAACACCGCCTTCAGGGCAGGTGACATAGACAGGCGCATTGAAGTATTCAGATTCTTTTTCGTATTCAAGAATATCAGGTTGTGCCAGCGCACGAGTAACGCGCACAAGGCTTTCCTGTCGTTTTTCGCTTCGTAGTTCTTCAAGGTCAATTTTGGTGATCTCAAAACCATAGGCATAGATCACAATACCCGCCAAAAAGATGAGACCCACACGCAGGGATTTCCAGGGAGAGGCTTTCTTGTCTTTGTTGTTCGCCATGACTAGCCAACCCTTTCTGCGTCGCGGCCGTAAATGTCTTTGAACTTTTTGTCGTCGATCTCGCTGGGCAGTCCTTCAAAGACGAGCTGTCCCTGATTCAACGCGATGACGCGGTCTGCGTAGCGATGGACAAGGTCAAGGAAGTGCAAACTGCATAGGACGGTCACGCCGTCGTTCTTGTTGATCTCTTCGAGGTGTTTCATGATGCTGTGCGCGAGCACTGGGTCAAGGCTGGCAACCGGTTCATCGGCGAGGATCATGTTCGGGTCTTGCATGAGCGCACGGGCAATGCCCACACGCTGTTGTTGTCCACCGCTCAATTCGTCGGCACGCTGTTGGGCTTTATCGGCAATGCCCACACGTTCCATCTGTTTCATGGCTTTTTCCATGTCTTCTTTGGGGAAGCGGTTAAGGAGACTCCAGGCGGGGTTTACATATCCAAGTCTTCCGCCCAGAACATTTGTGATCACCTTTGAGCGATGCACCAAATTAAAGTGTTGGAAGACCATGCCGATCTTGCGGCGGATGCGGCGCATTTCCTCCGGGGTGGCGGCGGTAATGTCTTCCCCATCCCATAAGATCTGTCCTGCAGTTGGGTCGATTAGGCGGTTGATGCAGCGCAGCAGAGTGGATTTGCCCGAGCCGCTCAAACCGATCACGGCGAGGAACTGTCCTTTGGGTACATCAAATGTGACATTATCCAGCGCCTTGACGCCCCCATCGTATATCTTTGTCAGGTTTTTAACTTGGAGCATGGTGGGTTCTCGCAATCTATAACAATTTTTTATGATGACGAAACCTTCTTGAACTGTCCGCCCATTATACCTAGCGCAGACTGGTATTGCGCAGGTGCGATGTAATAAAAAGAAACATGGCTTCAATAAAGACAAATTCGGGCAGGGAGATTCTCCCTGCCCGAAAATTTCGAACAATAAAATTACTTGAGCGACTCAATGGTGGTGCCGGATTGAACGACCAGCTTGCGGATGAAGTCGTATTCAGCATCGGCGGCGGGTTCCATGCCAGACCAGCCATAGAAGTCTTCGCTACCAAGGGAGGTAGCCCAGCCTTCAGATTCGGCGAATGCGGTCATTGCTTCTTCGATCTGGGTGCGCAGTTCGGCGGGGAATTCAGGACCGAAGGACATGGTGTCGTTCGGGATCTCGGGGGAGAGCATCAGAATGCGGACCTTGGAGACCACATCGGGGAACTCTTCGCGGATGTTGGCGCGGGCATCGAGGACACGGTAGCCTTCGCAGAGCAGCTGGCTCTTGTCTTCGTTGAGGGCGCAGGAGTTCACATCGACTGGAACTTCAGGATCCATGCCGATCGCCCACTTGTCAGCGCCTTCAGGAGCAGCCCAGGGGCTGTAGAACGCGGCGGCGAAATCAGCTTCACCAGTGTACACGGCGCGGACAGCCTGCGGGTGACCACCAGCTTCGAGTTCTTCACCAACGGTCACGCCAGCTTCCTTGAGCATTACGGAAGGAACGAGGTAACCAGAAGTGGAACCAGCATCGGGGAAGGCAAATTTCTTGCCGTTGAGGTCTTCGATGGATTGGATGTCGCTGTCGCGGGCGACGACGATCATGGTCCAGTAAACACCCCAGCCGCGGCGAACGGCTTTGAAGGAAACGTCGACACCGCAGAGGTCATTGGCGAGAACGTAACCAAAGGCGGGAATGAAAGCCATGGTGTCGGCGGGGGAAGCGCACATTTCTTCAATAGTGGCAGCGTAGGAAGTTGGGACAACCACTTCGAAGGTGAGTCCGGTGGCTTCGTTCAAAGCAGCAGCCATCACTTCACCACCGGTCACGATCACATTCGCATCCACAGAGGGCACGAACAAGACCTTGATGGGGTGTTCGGGAGAACCGATGGCGGGGGCCGCTTCGGTGGGTTCAGCGGTTGGCGCTTCAGTTGGGGCTTCTGTCGCAACTTCGGTTGCGGGAGCTTCTGTGGCGGGCGCACCACAGGCGCTGAGGATCATCGAAACAGCCACGATGAGCGACAGCAGAACGAACATGTAACGCTTATTCATTGTTTCTCCTTCTTGCAAAATAATATGGATATGGGTTGGGGTGGGGTACATGTACCCCTGACATATTGATGATACCGCTTGTTAATTGTATTAACAAGTACGCTTCTCTTAAAAAAACGGGAAGCATTTCCTTTTTTGTGGAGTGTGAATTTGTCTTTACAATTTCAGTCGGTATTTTGTTTATTATACAGGGAGATTGTGCATTATGGAACAAAGTTTTTTTATGGATACTCTGTTTTGTCATAAAAAATGTCAGACACATTTATTTGTGATTTATTTTACAATAGGGCTATGAATTATTCTATAACTTATGAACCCATCGATAAAATCATCATTGCCACCGTTCATGGAGATGCCAGTCTTGGACTGATGTCGAAAATGTTGACCGATATCACCGACCACATGAAGGAAACGAATAGTCATCGGTTGATCAACGATATGCGGGATGCCAGATTGAAGATGTCCTTGCTGGATATCACTGCTTTGCCAGGCATGCTGCAAGCAGCGGCGTTTAGCCGGCAGCTTAACCTGAAAAAATTAAAGCGTGCGCTTGTTTCAGATAAACGACATGAAATGCTTGAAATGCAAGAAGTGATTACACGTTATGTTGGAAGTCAGTTCAAGCACTTTTATACAGTGGACGACGCAAAACAGTGGCTGATCGAAGCACATGAGATGACATTGGCCTAATAAAAAGATCCCGTTGATTTTAGGCAACGGGATCTTTTTTATTTACTTGATCACTGAAAGTTGATTCTCGCTCATTGCCCCATTTCCATACAACTTGCGATGCACAACGCTCAATGCGCGGACCTGCTCCGCTGCATGGTACGAAGACCGCACCAGCGGATTCGACTCGACCCACTTGAAGCCGATCTCTTTTCCATATTCACGCAGTTCAGCGAATTCTTCCATGGTGTAGTAGCGCTCCATTGCCAGATGTTTCTTGCTGGGCTGGAGATATTGTCCAATGGTGAGAATGTCCACGCCCCAACTGCGTTGGTCGCGCATCACCTGCTTGACCTCATCCATCGTCTCGCCCAAGCCGAGCATGATGCCAGATTTGGTGAGTACATCGGGGTCGAGCTTCTTGGCGTTTGAGAGCGTTGCGGCGGCCCATTCATAGTTATCCTGCGGCTGGACGGTCTTGAACAAACGCGGCACGGTCTCCACGTTGTGATTCAAGATCTCAGGGCGTGCATCCATGACGATCTTCAAGGCTTCGATGCTGCCTTTGAAATCAGGGATGAGCACTTCGATGGAACAACCGGGGAGCAATTCACGAATGCGGCGAATGACCATCGCAAAGATGGGCGCGCCGCCATCACGGCGTTCATCGCGGTTCACCGATGTGATGACCGCGTGTTTCAGATCCATCGATTTGACGGCTTGCGCCACGCGTTCGGCTTCGTTCCAATCCAATAAAGCGGGCTTGCCATGTTTGATGTCGCAGAAGGCGCAGGTGCGTGTGCAAACGTCACCCAACATCAAAAATGTTGCAGTGCCGCTTCCCCAGCATTCGCCAAGGTTCGGGCACATGGCTTCTTCACAGACGGTATGTAATTCTTTCGAGCGCATTAATGCATGCACGCGTTCATAACTTTCGCCCGAAGGCGCGCGGACTTTGATCCAATCTGGGCGGCGCAGGGGGCGTGAATCAGTTTGCGGGGAGACTCGGTCTCGAGTAGGTGTAGCAGGCATAAGGTCCTTTTTGAAGCGTAGGGGCGGATCGCGATCCGCCCCTACATAAAAATCCTATTTTTTCTTAACGATCAATCTTAAACCTCTAACTTCGACGACTTCGATTTTATCACCCTTACGGATGGGTTCTGAGCCGGGGGCTTTCTCTGCGCTCCACAGTTCAGACTCCACCTGGACCTGCCCCGCCTCGCCTTCGAACGATTTGGCTGTTCCTGATTTACCGACATACGACTCCCCGCCCATTTGTGCCGGTTTATGCAGTGACCGCAACGCGATCATCATGATGCCAAAGAAAAGCAACCCAATAAAGATGCCTGTGCCGATCACAAGTGGAACGGAGACACGTTGAAAATCGGGTGTGCCCGGTGAGTTGAAGAGGACGAGCGAGCCAATGATGAAAGAGGCAACGCCAGCTGTTGTTAATGCTCCATGCGTTGGCGCTTTGATGTCGAGTACGAACAGCACGAAGGCAATGATCATGAAGATGATGCCGAACCAGTTGACGGTTAGCACACCCAAACCATAGGCAGCCAGGGTAAGACAGACCGCGCCGATGAACCCCGCCACCCAACCACCCGGGCTGGAGAGTTCGATGAGAACAGCTTGTACACCGATCGCGAGCAAAAGAAAAGAGATGTTCGGGTCGGTGAGCATGAGCAGCAATTGCTCGATGAAACTGATGTTGAGCATTTGCTCTTCAATGCCGTCTGTGTTCAGTGTACGTGGACCCTCTTCCATTTGCACAGTAAAGCCGTTCAGCGATTGCAGCAGGTCTTCAAGATCGTCGGCAACGAAATCGATGAGATTGACTTCCAGAGCTTCGTCTGCAGTGACGGCTTTGGCTTCATCGACCATCGCTTCGGCAAGTTCGAGAGCCTTTTCACCACGCGGCGTCACGAAGGGACGGATGGATGCTTTGATGAGTTCCTTGGCTTTGGCATCTGCCGTAGAGGTGAGGTTTTCACCCGAACTTGTGATCGGGCTGGATGCACCAATGGATGTCTCTGGTGCCATGGCAGCGACATGACCCGACATGGTGATCATTGCCCCTGCACTGGCGGCGAAGGCGTTACGCGGTGCGACGTACACAACCACAGGCACTTCACTGGCTCGGATCTCTTTAATGATCTCCAGCATTGTTTCTACACTGCCGCCAGGTGTGTTCAATTGAATCACAACCACTTCTGCATTGCGCTGCTCTGCGGTTTCAATGCCGCGTTTGATGTATTCGAGCATGGGCGGCATGATGGGACCATCGGCGGTGAGGATCACGGCAATGGGGCTACGGGTTTGTGCAAAGGCAGATTGAAAAGCCGCAAAAGCGATAAAAAGCAAAAGGAGAATACGTCTGATTTTCATGATTGTCTCCAAATCCTCAAATCATTATACTGTTTGTGGAGGACATCATGCCTGACACTAAGCGAACGTTTACGTTGAAGGTCATTATCCAGTTGTTGATCGTTGTAGTGATAATGCCCATGCTACCGCTCATGATTTCAGGTGTATGGGCTTGGTGGGAGGCGTGGATCTATGCAGTCACCGCCACTTTAGGTTTTATTGTCAGCCGTGCATTGGCGGCGAAACGTCACCCAGATATTTTGCAAGAACGTGCCCGTTCTATGGAGTTGCAGGATGCAAAACCTTGGGATAGATTTCTTGCGCCAATGATGGCATTGGGGTCTGTTTTTATTCTCATTGTGGCTGGCTTTGACAAACTCTTTGGATGGACATCCCCATTTTCACCAACCATCAAGATCGTGGCGTTCATCGTGATCCTTATGGGATACGTACTTGGAACCTGGGCGTTGATCGAGAACCGCTTCTTCTCTGGTGTGGTGCGGATCCAAACGGACCGGGGTCATCAGGTAATTACGACAGGTCCGTACCGCTTCATCCGCCATCCTGGATATGTGGGCGTGATATGGACATACTTCGCCCTGCCGTTCTTTCTGGATTCCCTTTGGGCGTTGATTCCCGCTGTGCTAACTCTTGCTGTATCCATTTTGAGGACTGCACTCGAAGATAAAACTCTGCAAGCCGAGCTCCCCGGTTATAAAGAGTATGCGCAGATAACAAAGTATCGTTTGTTTCCGGGGATTTGGTAGAAAAAAAGAGCCTAACCTAAGTTAGGCTCTTTTTGCTTAGAACAAGCCTTCAAGATATTGCTTTGTCCGTTCGTGTTTGGGGTTGGTAAAGACTTCCTTTGCGGGACCTGCTTCCATCACTTCACCCATGTACATATAAATGACATGGTCTGCCAAACGCTTTGCCTGACGCAATGTATGCGTCACAATGACGATGGTATAGTCTTTCTTCAACTCGATCAGACGGCTCTCGATGTTCTGTGACGAGATCGGGTCGAGCGCGGATGTGGGTTCGTCGCCGAGGATGATCTCCGGTTCGACAGCCAAACCGCGGGCGAGGCAGAGGCGTTGCTGCTGTCCGATGGAAAGAGAGGTTGCGGGGTCATGCATGCGCTTCTGGACTTCGTCCCACAGACCGGCGATCTCCAAATAATGCCGCACAGACTTTTTATATTCGGCGCGATCATTCTTCATTTGATGAATGCGCATGCCATAGGCGATGTTATCGTAAATGGACATGGGCAAAGGTGTGGGGCGTTGTGCCAGCAACCCAACCACCTTGCGGACTTCGGTCACGTCCACATCGGGTGCATAAATGTTTTCGTTGTCCACCAGTACTTCGCCGGTGAGTTTGACGTTCTCGTTCAGCTCAAAGAAGCGATTGAAGGTTTTCAATAAAGTGGTTTTGCCGCAACCAGAGGGACCCATGATGACGGTGATCTGGTTCTTGGGGATTTCGATGTTGATGTCTTTCAAGGCGTGTTGCTTGCCGTAATAGGCATTGAGG